>JBMTLM010000240.1:0-3834 GCA_049431185.1 Bacteroidia bacterium
CCGATTTGAACGGATGCATCGGCACAACCTCTCAAACATTAACGGTTAATGCCATTCCTACGGGCTCGATTTTCGGAAGCACTGCCATTTGCTTCGGAGATCAAACACCGTTGTATTTCAACTTCACTGGAACCGCACCGTTTACCTTCTCCTACAGCGATGGCAGTAACACTGTTGGTCCCCTCAACAGCAACGGCACGACAATTGATTTGCCAGTGACTCCAGGTGTATCAACCACCTACACATTGGTTGCCCTCAATGATGCGAATTGTCAAGGTACCTTCGTGGGTAACGTAGACATTGTGGTGAACCCATTGCCGCTACCCGTCATCACCGGCGACTTGGAAATTTGTGACGGCGAATCTTCCACCTTGACCGCATCCCCAGGCTTTGTTGATTACATATGGTCCAATGGAACACCCACTCCCGACAACCTGGTAACAGTAGGTGGTAATTACGTAGTGACTGTTACTGATTTGAATGGATGTCAAGGCGACACTGCGGTATACTTCACCGTGAATCAGACTCCAGTTGCAAGCTTTACGCATGCACCTAGCACCGACTGTGACACTCCTAGAATATTCTTCACCAACACGTCAACCTATCCGCCTTCAACCCAGTTTACTTGGACATTTGGTGATAGCACAACCTCCAACCAAACGAATCCCACACACATTTATCAAGAGCAAGGAACTTATACGGCCACCTTGTATATCATGACTTCGGCCGGTTGTGCCGATACCGTGTCGGATGATGTTGAAGTCATTTTTTATCCATTGGCGGATGCCGATTTCAAATTTGATCCTGAATTTGTAAATGTGTTCAACGGAAAGGTACAATTCACAGACTTGTCGCTGAATGCCGTGGCATGGTCATGGGATTTCGGGGACGGCAACGGAATCGTACAGCAGAACCCAGCCCATTACTTTAACGAAGTGGGCGACTTCCCGGTAACATTGACTGTACTCAACATCAATGGGTGCCCCGACCGAGAGACCAAAATGGTAATGGTGAACCCTTTCTATGTACCCAATGCATTTACGCCTAATGAAGACGGAGTAAACGATTTCTTCTTCAATGCAGGATACGACTTGGATGTGACCTCCTTTGAAATGACCATCTTTAACCGATGGGGACAAAAGGTGTTCGTAACCGACAGTTGGTTGAATTTCTGGAATGGAAAAGATGTGAATGACGAACCTGCTCCAGAAGGTGTTTATGCTTACGCCATCAAAGTAATTACCCGTGGAGGTAAAGAACATATTTTCCAAGGCACCACCACTTTGGTACGATGATCCTACCCTATTGATGAATTAAAAGGGGGCTGTTTAAAAGCCCCCTTTTTCATTGGTGGCCACTCGGATAAATTGGTATAAATTTGCTCACGGTGTGACAACAAAAGCTTGATTGTTTGCGTTTTGGAAGATTATACCTCGCTGCTCTGAATGACGAATAAGGCCTTATTGAAGCAAATTCCCTTGGGGGCTCTTTTGACTTGCGCCGCGTTTTTATTTGTTGTCAACGGAGCTGCTGCACAGCTTTCTCCTCCCTCTTTAAGATGCATTACCGTGGAGGCTTCAGGTGCGGTTACGCTGACTTGGGTGGCCAATCCAGATACCGGAAACGTGTTTGGCGGCTATTTCATTTATGGAAGCCCCTCTGCCAATGGACCTTTCACCTTGTATGACAGTGTAAAGGTTCATTCTGTGCAAAGCTTCACCGTTACAGGCGTAAATGCCTCCAACTTCACCTTTTATTTCTTCATCAAAACGCGTGAAGGTTGTTGCAATACATTTTCCGCCCCTAGCGATACACTGAGGACCATGCGTTTGGTAGCCACTCCCCTATCAAATGAGCAGGTACGTCTCACATGGAACCTCATCAGCAATCCGCTGCCGGGCACTGCAAGCTCGAATCATATCGTTTCCAAAGAGCTGACGGCAGGCACCTACACCCCCTTCAGACTTACACCCGATACATTCACTTTTGACACCAATTATTTCTGTGACAAAACCATCAATTTCAAGGTTACTTTGAACGATGCCTCAGGATGCCAATCTGTTTCCACCATCGATGCGGAGCGCTTTCGTGACACACAAGGTCCCGCTGGAACCATATTGGACTCGGTCAGTGTTGATCCTTTGACGGGCAACGTCGTCATTACGTGGGAACCCGATACTGCAGCCGACACCCAAGGATATGTCATCTACGAATTCAATGGGGCATCCTATGATTCGATCGGAGCTGTGACGGGCATCAATAGCCTGAATTTTATTTACAGCGCTGTTTTTTCAAATGCCGAATCATCCTCGGAAATTTTCAGTGTTGCCGCGTATGATAGCTGCAGGAATTTGAGCCCACTGGCTCCGAACCATAAAACCATTTTTCTTGAAGCCGAACTCTCCAAATGCGAAGGTGCGGCGCAACTGCAATGGTCGCCTTATACCAATATGACGGGCGGTGTTTCCCGATATGAAATTTGGTACCGCGAAAACGGAGGAGCATGGGTGGTGGACGGAAGCACGCAGCCTCCGCTGACCAACTATGACTTAATGCTACAAACACCAGGAGCCAATTACGAAGTGTTGATCCATGCCGTAGGAAACGCAGGCAAAACTTCTTCTTCCAACGTGGTAGCGGTATTAGCCGATATTTTCGTGGAGCCGGCATTCCTATACATCCGTTACGCCTCGGTCAACGGTTCCTCCGTGGAAATTCGTTGTCATGCCGATCCAGCTGCAGACACGAAGTTCTATCATTTTTATCGTGGCAACTCCACATCCGGCAGTTTCAATTTGATTGGCTCGGTTCCCTTTAACCCTTCAGGTGATATTTCATTTATTGACCTCAGCGCCCAAGCGGATGAGGCGTCTCGATACTACAAGGTGTCAGCAAGCGATTCCTGTGGAACAGAATTTATGTCTTCCAACATCGCGGCTACGGTTTTTCTGCAGGCAACAGGTGGGAGCGACTATATCAATCGGCTGAGCTGGAACCCTTACCAAGGTTGGGAAAACCCCGTTTCGGGTTATCGCATTCTTCGAGCCAACAACGGCGTCATATCGAATGATGAAGTGGGTGTAACATCAGCGGATACCCTGGAGCTAACAGAAGATGTGAGCCAATTGGCCACGCTGGATGGAAACTTCTGTTATGTGGTGGTAGCATATGAAACACCTACCAATTCCTTTGGATTTGCTGACTCGGCCTACTCAAATGTCAGTTGCGCCCCACAGGAGCCGGTGGCATATGTTCCAAATGCATTCACCCCAACCGGATTCAATCCTGTTTTCAAACCCGTTCTAAGATTCGACGACCCTTCCGGCTACCGTCTTCAGGTTTATAATCGATGGGGGCAATTGGTTTTCGAAAACACCAACCCCATTTTCGGTTGGGATGGAACCTATTCAGGCCAAGAGGCTCCTGCCGGTACGTATCTCTTTTTTCTTACAGCCAAAGGGTTGAATGGCAGCGAGATAACGAAGCGAGGCGTGGTCAACCTCATTCGTTAAAGCACTTATTCACGGAAAGGCCTGATTACAGAGGCAAAAACCTTAATTTCTTACCTTTGCAAGTGTTAGGGATCAGCTCCTCCTGTCCTTTTGTCCCTACTAACCTGAAAAAAAGAAAACGATGAAAAAGCCGGTGATGAAAATCGTCGAAGAAGGTTTAACCTATGATGATGTTTTATTGGTGCCTGCTTATTCGGAAGTTCTTCCAAGGGACACTGATATTTCTTCCAATTTTTCAAGGAACATCCGCATCAATATCCCCATTGTATCAGCCGCCATGGATACGGTGACCGAGTCCTCACTTGCAATCGCGATGGCACAG
>JBMTLM010000241.1:0-3821 GCA_049431185.1 Bacteroidia bacterium
GGCTGAACATGCCGCAGAGAAAGTAGCCACACAAGTATAGTTACCGGTTTGATTGGCAGTGATGGTTTGAGAGGTTGCACCAGGAATTACTGTGCCATTCAGTGACCAGGAATAGGTGGCACCTGCAAGGCCGGCATCAATTTGAGGGAATGGTCCGTCGTAACAAGACTGTTGAGGAGTACCAAGTTCGATTGAAATGTTGTTCACGATGTTCAGCACGGCTAAGGTGTCTCCAGGAAGGATGTAGGTGTTACAACGGTTGGTGAATGTGTTCGCATCCGTTCCGTTTTGAACCAGAAGATAAACCGGGGTTGCAGGGGAAACCAACTGACCAAAGTTGAAGGTGATGATGTTGTTGGCGTTTCCTGAGCCTTGATTGCAACCAGAGGTGCTCGTAACAGGATAACTGACGCCATTGGCATCTACCAGAATGAATTCAGATCCGTTACCAGCAAGGGTGTTACAAATGATATCGTAATCAAAACTGACTGTGAAGGAATCGAAAGCACAATTCACTGTAACGGGTTCGGTGTTGAAAATACCGGGATCCACAACGTTGAAGGCTAGAGAGTCAAACTCAGGAACCTCTACCCCGCACTCGCTGAGGAAGGTGTTGCCGTCAAATCCCTTTTTTGTGTAAGCGTAGGTAATTCCTGCTGTCAAAGGATAGAAGAAGGTAACCAGGATACTATCGGTTTGTCCATTGATGCAATTGACTGGTGTAGCCGAAAGTACGGGGTTTGGTAAACCTTGTGGGGTGAGAATACGGATGTCGGTACTCACGATGGATCCACACTGCACTGGTTGGTCCAATACTACGTAGAGGGAGGTGTCACCACAGCTAGCGGTATAGTAGGGTACAGGATTTCCGTTAGGATCCACAGGGCTTACCACAAACGGTGCGGTACCGATACAGGTACTAACCACTTTCATTTGCATATCCCGTTTAACCTCGCCGACTTTAACGCCATTGCGATATTCTTCGCAGACCACTGCCATTACTCCGACCTGTAAAAGGGAAGGGGTGAATGAAATGGTTCCATTGAGTGCGTTACACGTTACAGGAGTGGAGGAAGCCAATGGTTGTGTGGCACTGTAACCAGGGCCATAGGTCACCGACTGGTTCAGGTTGGTTTCAGAGATGGCCAACGAGAATACCAGGGAGTCGCCATCAATATCAGTAGCGCCTTGGCTGTAATAAAATTGGTTACCAATACAGAATTGGGTTACAGGGATATTGGAGAAGGTGGGCGAACTGTTTGTAGGAAAGTTGAAGTTGGCCAGCGTGGTGGAAACATACAAATTGAAACTCGCAGGATTGATCAGTGTGTTGATTTGATCGTTGCGGCAGCAAAGGTTGTAGGCAAACCTCCAGTCAACGCATTGGCCTGGCAAAGTGACTACGCCTTGGTAAATCCACTCTTGAATTCCATAGCCAGTACCTCCGTTACACGTGGTGGTAACAGCTGGTACACAAGGGGAGTTTGGAATCTGTTGTCCAGTGCCTGGTAATGGATTCAGTGTAATGTTACCCCCGGGGAAGCAGCTTGAGGTGTAAGAAATGCTCGCTGATGAAGGCGCCGGAATACCGAAACAGTCCCTGTAGAGTCTCAAGGTCAGCAAAAACTGGTTAGGACCAACATACTGGTAGGTGATATCGGCACCTACGGCGTGACTGGCCCGTGTTTCAGTGGTAGTAAATGCCAATACGGCAAACGTGAGGGCAGTTACCAGAGTGAAAACTTTTTTCATCATGAAATGATTTTATTGGTTTGGTTAAGGTTTGGTTTTTCGAATGGAATATCAGAGAATATGGTTGGTTATCTTTTCAAATAAATAGAGCCCTTGTATTGTTGTTCGTGGCCTTGAGAGTCAGAAACAAAAGTAACATAAAAATACGTTCCATTTGCAGCCTCATTACCTCCTAAAATCGTTCCGTCCCAACCGTTCGTTTTTTCATCGAATGAGGCCACCAATTCACCTTTGGCGCTAAAGATTTTAGTGGTATGAGTAACACCCTCGGTCACCGGAATACTGAACACATCATTCTTGCCATCTGAATTGGGTGTAAAAATATTTGGTATATTGTTGATTAGCAAAGAGCTAAGTTCGTTTTTGGGGTTTGGAGATGCAGCCGAGGATTCCGATTGATTTTCAGTCGAAGGTTTAGCATCCACCCGTGGCTGCTGCGCCTTGGTTTCAGGCTGGGCTTTTTCAAGGTTTTCGGGCAGATTTTTAATGGTTTTATGGGGTGCTGAAACCAATCCTAGTTCATCATCTTTTGATTGATAATTAACGTATTCTGTTTCTTGGGCAAGTTCTTTGCCATCCGGCTTTTCCGTTAAACGGTCCGATTTGGGAGCTTCGATGGTTATTTGACTTGGCGATGATAATGAAGGTTGTTCTTGACTATTGATCGCATCATTATTTTGGGATGTAGGAACCAAAGCATCTTGGGTGTTTTGGGAGTCCTTATTCAAAACCAAAACAGCCACTGTACCAGTGACAACTACTAGGCCGGAGGCAATGATTAGCGTTTTCACCACGCCAATGGACTTTCCTGCCACAGACCCTGCTGTGGTGATGGATGAAACCTTTAATCCTGCCTGCACTTTCGACCATAGTGCTGGGTCGACTTGCTCGGCGTGATGACTCAGTTTCGAGTGAAATAAATCCGCTATTTCGTCTTTTTCTTTCACTGGTTAGGCATTTCTTGGATTGCAAGCATTTTTTGAAGTTGAGCCCTCGCACGGGAATACTGCGACTTGGACGTATTTTCAGATATCCCCAACAACTCTCCTATCTCTTTATGGGTGTACCCTTCAACGGCATACAGGTTGAATACGGTTCTAAATCCTGTGGGCAAGGTTTGTATCAAAACAATCAAATCTTTTGCTTCTAATTGATTACCAGGTCTCATGCTGAAGTCCTCAACGTCTCTTTCTTCATCTAATTCGTTAGTAATCAGTCTTTTGTTTTTTCTCAGTGTATCTAATGCGGTATTGACCATGATTTTCTTGATCCATCCCTCCAGCGATCCTTGGCTTCTAAACAAGTGTATCTTACTAAAAACTTTAATAAATCCATCCTGAAGCATGTCTTCAGCCTCAACGCGGTTGGAAGCGTATCTACAACAAATGGCTAACATTTTGCCACTGAATGTTTTAAATAGCCTTTCCTGCGTCGCCGGATGGTTTCTGATGCAGCCCTCGATCAGCTCCTGTTCCGACATTTCTTCAGTTTTCATGGACAAAGACTCTATTCGTGGTTATTGGGTTGCATCGGTGATGTAAAATTAAGGATGTCTGTATTGGTTCATGCCGGATGGTAGCCGCCCCCACAATAATCCTTACCTTTGCACCCCGATGGAACACATCCGAAATTTTTGCATCATAGCCCATATCGATCATGGTAAAAGTACCCTGGCTGATCGACTTTTAGAATATACCAACACGGTCTCCAAGCGTGACCTTCAGGCTCAGGTGCTTGATGACATGGATTTGGAACGTGAACGAGGTATCACGATCAAGAGCCACGCCATCCAAATGGATTACGAATTGGATGGGAAGAAATACGTTTTGAACCTGATTGACACACCTGGACACGTGGATTTCTCTTATGAGGTCTCCAGGTCGATCGCTGCCTGTGAAGGGGCCTTGTTGATTGTGGATGCCGCTCAAGGAATCCAGGCTCAAACCATCTCGAACCTTTATTTGGCTTTGGAAAATGATTTGCACATCATTCCCATCCTGAATAAGATAGACCTTCCCTCTGCAGAACCTGAAGTGGTCAAGGATCAAATCGTGGATCTGCTCGGATGT
>JBMTLM010000242.1:0-3820 GCA_049431185.1 Bacteroidia bacterium
TGGATGTGGTTCGATCCGAAAAATTGGATTTGCTCCATGTGCATTACGCCATTCCACATGCCTCGGTGGCGTGGTTGGCCAAGCAAATATTAGCCACCTATGGCATTCGTATACCTATTGTAACCACGTTGCATGGCACCGACATTACGTTGGTTGGCAAGGATCTTAGCTATGAACCCGTGGTCACTTTCGCCATTAATCACTCTGATGGCATTAATGCTGTTTCCGAAAGTCTGAAACGTGATACGTACCTGAATTTCAAGATAGAGAAGGATATCAAGGTGATCTACAATTTCATTGATCTTGAAAGATTCGGTAAAAAGGTGAACGAGGCCTTCCGGCATTCAATTGCTCCCAATGGGGAGAAGCTGATTGTTCACACATCTAATTTTCGTAAGGTGAAAAGGGTGGAGGATGTGGTCCATGTTTTCGACCGTATCTTAAAGGTGATGCCGGCAAAATTGTTGTTGATTGGGGATGGTCCAGAGCGTACGGCCATCGAAAAGCTATGCAAGGAGATTGGCAATTGCCACCATGTTCGATTTTTGGGTCGTCAGGAGGCGGTGGAAGATATTCTTTCAGGATGCGACCTGTTTATCATGCCCTCTGAATCCGAAAGTTTTGGGCTTGCCGCCCTGGAAGCCATGGCTTGTCATGTTCCAGTCATTTCTACGAATACCGGTGGTATGCCTGAGTTGAATATTCATGATCACACCGGTTTCTTGAGTGACGTGGGTGACGTCGATGACATGGCCCGTCATGCGATAGCTTTATTGTCTGATGACGAAAAACTGAATGCCTTCAAGGAACAAGCGAATAAGCAAGCGCAAAAATTCGACATCAACTTAATTTTACCTGTTTATGAGGACTATTACAGGCAGGTAATGGCCAGCATGCATTGAAATCAGCCTCCTGCCATTTTTACACCGTATCCCATTTTTAACAGGATATCCGTTACCCTTTCCCTGAAATCTCCCTGGATGATGATGTCCCCGTCTTTCACGGTCCCGCCTACCCCGCATTGTGATTTCAGTTTCTTGCCTAAGTCCTCCAATGATGCCTTGCTGCCTTGGAATCCCTTCACCAATGTTACGGTTTTGCCAGCCCTTGATTTGCAGTCTCGCCAAACTCGTAACTGTTGATCGGAAGTAGCAAGATCTACTGCTGGGATGTCTTCCCCTTCACTTGGATTAAAGTTGGGATTGGTGGAATAAACCAATCCGGAGCGGTTTTTATTTTTATTTGACATGGTTAGGGTATGGCCAGTGATATCGCAGCTGGCATGGTTTCGATTTTGAAGTGGTCATGATAGCCAGAAGGTTCGCCATCCACATGTAGTGGCTGCGGTTGCTTACATCTGATTTCAAAAGTTTTTTCACGGAGGCATTTAGCATATCCAGACCCACCGATGGCTTTGGTAAATACCCGAATGGCAAAAGGCAAAACTTGGAACGGGTGCATTTTACGGACTACAGTTATGTCAGTCATTCCGTCCATGGTATCTGCTAGTGGTGCAATGAATGCACTGTTACCAAATTGTGAGGCAACTGCTATGGGAATCATCATGGCATTGAGGGCCACTTTTGTGTTTCCATAGGTGATTTCCGTTTCAAAGGGTTGGTAATTATAGAACTCTTTTACGATCAGTTTGAGGTAGCTGTTGAAACCCCTTTTGCCGTCTTTGCCGAACAAGAATGCCACATGTGCATCAAATCCGATACCTGAAACGTTGAATCCTATGAGACCATTGATGCTAACCGCATCATGTCGGATGATTTTATTCGAATGAATGACGGAGGATAGTTGTTTGAGGTCATACTTAATTCCGTAATGGCGCGCCAATCCGTTTCCCGACCCAATGGGAAGAATGGCCATGGGTATGTTTGTTCCGGTCAAGGCATTGGCCGTTTCATTCACGGTGCCATCTCCTCCGCAGGCTACTACGAGATCAACACCGGTTTCCAACAGGCTTTTCGTGAGCGTTGTCGCATGTCCCTTGCCTTCGGTATGATTCAAGGTGTATTGAATGCCCGTTCCTTCCAGTTCTTTGGATAGTTTTTTGCCCACTGTCAGCCCCTTTCCTGATCCCGAGTTCGGGTTAATGATGAATGCTACTTTTTTCATGTAGGATGATGGGTTCAAGGTCTTGGCGTCAATGTATTGTTTTTCATTGCCGCATGGTATTGGGTTAAAACGCTCTTTAATTTCAACTCCAATGTTCCAATCGCAGGGTCATTGGTTTGGATCAGATTTTTTTCCAACATGGGATCTGCTTCCAAATCATAAAATGCTACCGAATTTGATCCGTCGAATTGTAAAAGTTTGCCATTGCCAACGATCTGAAACAAATCTCCGGTGAAATTCACAGCAAAGCCATCTGCGGTCGTATCCAATACGGACGTGCCAAAATCAAACCATGCACGGTCATAATTGAGGTAGTCCATGACCGTGGGAAGAATATCTGCCTGCTGCGTGGTTCTGGTGTTGCGACCTTTCAAGGACCCGTCAGGTATGAATATGAGCAAAGGTATTTTGAATACTCCAATTCGGTTGCCGTAAACCGCGTCTGCCGAAGGTCCGGTATGGTCAGCAGTTATTACGAAAATTGTGTTAGCATACCAGTCCGTTTTAGATGCGGATTCGAAGAATCTACGAAGCGAATAATCGGCGTATCCGATGCTTTCATGTATCGGTAACGTTCCCTTAGGAAATCGGTTCTTATACTGATTGGGGATTGAATATGGGTGATGTGAGGATAGGGAGAAAACAGTGATGGCAAACGGTTGTTTGAATTTTTGGCACGCATCAATCACATAATGATAGAACGGCTCGTCAAATACGCCCCAATGTCCGTCATAATCTTTCTCACCATATTCTTTTCGCCCAAAATAATGTTGATGGTTGGTGCTTTTGGCAAAAACATCGAAACCCATGGTACCGTTGTTGCCTCCATGAAAAAATGCTGAGGAGTATCCTTTGGCTGTCAGCATGCCCGCAATGGAACTGATGCGGTTTGCCGAATATGGGGAGGTGATAAACGATCCCGGAAGCAAGGAGGGCAGGGAGGATGTGATGGCCGGTATCCCGTCAATGGATTTCTTGGCATTGGCATACGCATTCGTAAAATAAAGGCTTTGTTGCATCAATGAATCCAAAAAAGGGGTGTAACCTGCCTTGCCGGATAACAATGCACTGTATTCATGTGAAAAGCTTTCCAAGATTATCAGGACCACGTTTTTGGCCTTGAAGGCACTTTTATTGTCGGGCTGCTTTACTTTCGAAAATATTTATTGGGCATCCTTTTATTCCATTGAAAACCTGAGCTCCAAGGAAGGTACGCCTATGGTTTTAATAACGGTAAACGGTGTATTTAACGCCAAAGGTGCGGTTCCGGGATGGCCGAATGCAGCCGCATTGGAAATCCTCAAAGGTTTTAACTGAACCGATCCCCTGGCTCCTAAAAATGCCACGGGGAGGACGAAAAGCATAAATAGCCATTGTTTAAAAGCGGGTACATTTCCTGGTTTTCCATTTGACCTGCCATCCAGCGTGTTTTTTTGTAGTAAAACAATCAGCATAACGAAGGCCGCACTGATAGCCAAGACAGGCCAAAAATCCTTGGCCATTTGTGGCAGGGTATTTTGCATGTCGTCTCCCAGTTTGAAAAGCTCGAATACATCTGCGGTTGTTCGCTTGCCTTGGAAGCGGAAGTATTCCAAGTCCACATTGTTCAAAATGATGGCAGGGGTGTTAATGAGTAGAAACAGGCCATTGGTAAAGCCATTGAACCATGACCGAAATTGTATGGGAGAAGGAATCA
>JBMTLM010000243.1:0-3814 GCA_049431185.1 Bacteroidia bacterium
CCTTGCGAAGGGCATCCACATGACGCTCGTGGTGACAATCGGTGCCCAGCAAATCCACCAACCCTTCGTCTATCAATCGCAGTGCGATATTCCTGGCGTCAGGTCCGTAATATCCGCAGATGGAATTCATGTTCACTTGCATCAACACCCCCTGGTCTCTGAAGGTTCTGTACTTCTCAAAATCACGATACCAGAAAGGATATCTCTCCGGATGCGCCATGATGGGCCGATAGCCCTTCAGTTGCATGTTGAAGATCACCTGAGAGATGTTTTCCGGTGCATTGATGTAGGAAACTTCAAAAAGCAGATGCTTTTCACCTAAGGTAAGCAATGGTTCTTGGTCCAGTTTGCGAACAAAGCCATCATCTACATAATATTCAGCAGCTGCATGCACTTCTACCGGAATGCCTCGTTCCTTCACCGCTTCCCTCACCGATTCCAATGCCGGCATGATGGAGGTTGCATCGTTGCGATAGAAGTCACTCATGATATGCGGGGTACACCAAAACTTGCGAAAACCCATTTCATGCAATGAAGAAATTAACTGCATGGAAGTTTCCAAATCAGGTGCCCCATCATCCAACCCAGGCAACAGATGTGAATGCATATCAATGCCCAGTAAGGAATAATCCGGTAGCGGATCGGGCTTTTTCTTGAAGATGCTGAAAAGTGAGGCCATGATCAATAGGTCGCTTTAAACCATTCGAAGGTTTGGGTGAGGCCTTCACGAATTCGGGTGGTGGGTTCATAACCCAAGTGTTTTTTCGCCATGGAAATATCGGCCAATGAGCTGCGGACATCACCGGGACGATCGGCACGGTGATGGGGTTTCATATCCTTTCCGGCAATGGCGGCGATTTCATCGAACAGCTGATTGACGTTGATGCTCTCGCCTACAGCTACGTTAAACACCTTGCCAAAGGCAGCTGCATCATCCGTAAACAAGGCCCTAACATTGGCCTGCACCGCATTACTGACGTGTGTGAAATCACGGGTTTGCATTCCATCGCCATTGATCCATGCTTCCTTGTTGTTCAACACGGCATCCATAAACAAGGGAATGACCGCCGCATATGGACCAGAAGGATCTTGGCGCTGACCATATACATTGAAATATCGAAGCCCGATGATTTTCATTCCGTAATTCAAGGCGAATACGCCTGCATATAACTCATTGGTCATCTTGGAAACGGCGTAAGGCGACAACAGTCGGCCGGTACGATGTTCGACCTTGGGAGAATCCGTTATGTCACCATAAACCGATGAGGAACTTGCATACACGAAACGTTTAACACCGGCATCCCTCGCTGCAATCAATACATTCAGGAATCCGTTCACATTGGAGGCATGCGTCAAGTCGGGGTGTGCAATGGAGCGTGGCACGGATCCCAGTGCGGCTTGATGCGATACCATGTCGATACCCTCCATGGCCCGCTTACAAGTATCCATATTGGTGATGTCGCCTTCTATGAATTCATAGCAGGGCAGCGACAAGTAAGGTTCCACATTTACCATGAAGCCATTGCTCAAATTGTCGAGTACACGAACCTTGCGGGCACCATTCATGATCAGGTAATCAACCAGATTGGAACCAATAAAACCGGCACCGCCGGTGATCAGAAAGGAACTGTTTTTGATTTCGCTGGTATGAAACATGTGGTTGTAGTGCCGATCAACCTCGGCTGTGATATTGGTTTTCGTAATAACTCATGTATTCGCCACTGGTCACATGATCAATCCATTGTTTGTTGTTCAGATACCAATCAATGGTTTTTGATAAGCCTTCTTCGAATTGTATCGATGGCTCCCAACCCAACTCGTTTTTAAGTTTGGAGGCGTCTATGGCGTATCGGTGATCATGACCGGCACGGTCTTTTACATAGGTAATCAACTTTGCAGAGGTGCCGGCTTCGCGTCCCAGTTTCTCATCCATCAATTTGCACAACAGCATGACCAGGTCAATGTTCTTCCACTCATTATTACCGCCGATATTGTAGGTTTCGCCGTTCACTCCTTTGTGAAAAATTACATCAATCGCAGCAGCATGATCCTCGACCCACAACCAATCGCGTACGTTTTCACCTTTGCCGTACACCGGAAGTGGTTTCGAATTGACTACGTTATTGATCATGAGCGGAATCAACTTTTCAGGGAAATGATGGGATCCGTAATTATTGGAGCAATTGGAAATCACCACGGGCAATCCATAAGTATGTCCATAGGCTCGCACCAAGTGGTCGGAGGAGGCCTTGGAGGCCGAGTAAGGACTGCGGGGATCGTAGGGGGTGGTTTCGGTAAAGAATCCAGTTTCACCTAAGGAACCATACACTTCATCGGTTGACACATGGTAAAACCGTGAACGATCCTTGAAACCAACATCCCTGTTCCAGGCACGACGGGCGGCGTTCAATAATGTTGCGGTACCCAATACATTTGTTTTTACAAACACCAACGGATCGGTGATGCTTCGGTCTACATGTGATTCGGCTGCGAGATGGATGACGGCATCGATGTCCTCTAACGCAAAAAGACCATCAATGAAATCCGCATCGGTGATGTCACCCTTGATGAATCGATGGTTGGGGGCGTTGCTGATATCTGCGATATTCTCGAGGTTACCCGCATACGTCAATGCATCCAGATTCAAAATCTGGTACTGGGGATACCGTGTTACCAAACGACGCACCACATGACTACCGATGAATCCGGCACCGCCGGTGATGAGGATTCTCATGACGATGATTTGTTTTTTTCAGTGATATTTAGCTGTTGCTCCCATTTCCACGCACTGGCAACCATTGCTTCCAAACCGAGTTTAGGACTCCATCCTAACTCCCGCAGCGCAAGTTGATTATCGGCCCATACCTGTTCTACATCACCTGCGCGACGGGGAGCCACTTGATAATTCAATCTAAGTCCGTTAACTTGCTCAAAAGCCTCCACCATTTGCTTTACAGAAACGCCAGAACCAGTTCCGATGTTGTAGATCAGATAAACAGATGTTTCCTGTTTTTTCATCAACAAATTAATGGCCGCCACATGTGCATCAGCCAAATCAACCACATGTATGTAATCCCTGATGCATGTACCATCCGGTGTTTGATAGTCGTTACCAAAAATACTGAAGCCTGCCCGTTTACCGATGGCAGTTTGCGTCAATACCGGCATAAGGTTCGAAGGGGCGCCCAAAGGGTATTCACCAATCAAAGCTGAAGGGTGCGCGCCAACCGGGTTAAAATAACGAAGTGAAACAACTCTTAAAGGATACACCTTGGTGGCATCCTCCAAGATCTCCTCGCAAATACGTTTGGTATTGCCATAGGGCGATTCCGGCTTTTTGAGTGGCGATTGCTCATTCACCGGGTTTTGTTCCGGTTGACCGTAAACGGTGCATGAAGAGGAGAACACGATATTATGGCAACCGTGCTTAAGGGAGGACTCGACCACATTGATCAACGACTGCAAATTGGTTTTGTAGTAGAGAAGCGGGTTTTGCACCGACTCCCCAACCAATTTCTTAGCGGCGAAATGAATTACCGCCTGAGGTTTCACTTCGTCAAAAAGGGCATTTGTTTGAATGGGGTCACACAGATCAAAGCAATCGAAACCTGGACGAATACCTGTGATTTGTGCAATGGCATCAATCACATTTACGTGGGAATTTGATAAATCGTCCACTACATGCACGCGATATCCAGCCTGGATCAGCTGCACTACGGTGTGGGACCCAATGAATCCCGTACCGCCAGTCACCAATATTGTTTGTTGATTCGTCATTGAGGGCATTACAAGCTCCAATAGGTCATGCCTTTGA
>JBMTLM010000244.1:0-3799 GCA_049431185.1 Bacteroidia bacterium
AAGTCAAGCTCCTGCATTTCTTCATCAATACAGGAATTCGAGACACGGCCTACTATTGGGCTGAACTGGAGCGATGCATCAACCTCTATTGCGATCTCAAAAAAGTCTGTCCGGAATTAGATTCCTTGGATATCGGAGGCGGTTTCCCTATCCGAACCTCATTGAGTTTTAATTTCGATTACCAATACATGGCAGATGAAATTGTTCGACAAATCAAATCGATATGCGAACAACGCAAAGTCAAAGAGCCGCATCTTTTCACAGAGTTCGGATCCTTTACAGTTGGAGAAAGCGGAGCAATCCTTTACAGCATTTCAGAAGAGAATCGTCAAAACGATAAGGAAACATGGAACATGATTGACAGTTCCTTCATCACCACCCTACCCGACACTTGGGGCATCAAGCAGAAATTCATTCTGCTCAGTATAAACCATTGGGACAAGGAATACCAAAGGGTAAATCTTGGAGGCTTGACCTGTGACAGCGATGACTATTACATCATGGAAAGTGTTAGAAGTCGGGTGTTTTTACCCAAAGGAGATAAATCAGAGCCCCTTTACATCGGATTCTTCCACACAGGCGCCTACCAAGAGTCATTGGGCGGTTATGGAGGCATTCAGCACTGTCTGATTCCTGCCCCAAAGCATGTATTGATTGACCGGGATGAAAACGGAGAAATCACCACGCGATTATTCGCCAAGGAGCAAAGCTCCAAGTCAATGATGAAAATCCTAGGGTATTAGGATTTTTTAATCGGCAATCATCAAACGGGTTTTCGATGTCTTGCCCCCGCAGTTCAGCTCCAGGAAATAAATACCGTTGGCTGGTTTTTGTGTACTCAGGTTGATGCTGATGATATTGTCACCGGCATAAAGAGAGCCGTTCCATACATTGGATACCACGCGGCCATCTGGGGCATAAAGCGTTACGGTAGCGTTGCCGTCTACGATGCTGTTCACTGAAAGCGTAACCCAATCAGAAACCGGATTAGGAAAAACGGACATGTTTCCAAGCGACAATACCGATTCGGGTAGCGATGTCAACGTTCTAACACTATCGCGGAAAATGACAGATGAAACTTGTGGGGCTCCACCAAATGGGCCACTGGATGCCACAATCTGCAATAAAGGAATGCTCTTGGTAGTGCCTAACCATTTGTATTCAATCGAGTTGACCGGAAATGAAAACCCAAAACCCAGAGTATCCAGGAACAAAGTGTCCGAACCTGTGATGGTAGATTTGATTCTAAGGGTATTAAAAGTTCCAAATGGCGTAGTGAGTGATCCCCAACCATCAACCTCCGAAACACGAACCTGCTCATGACCATAATAACCCAGGTTAGGGATGTTGATATTGAAATCGGACGCGGAAGTGTCGGTGTCGCCAAAGTTCATCGGGAACCGGTAAAGCACATCCTTATTGTTGAAGCCAACCGGAACACCGATTCCATTGATGGTGGCACCATAACCGGTTTGTTGATATAAGGTGTTGGATTTATAATAAAAAGCCAAAACATCACTGATACTAACGCCTCCTCCAATTGGAGCATTTGGCACTCCCAAATTACCCCTTGTAGCTTGATTGGATCGATTCGAATTGAATGAAACATCCGCAAAGAACAAAGCATAGGTGGTTCCCGTAGAAGTTACCGTGCGAAAGGTGTCGATATCCTGTGAAATGGGATTCAAAAACGAGAAATCCCAGTTAAAATTGGCCCCAGTAGGAATAGGATCAATGGCAGCCGTGATTTGGGCATTACTATACCTGAAAGTATCACCAGCAACTGGAATGGATGCCGTGTTAATCGTGATTTGAGCAAATCCTAATTGGTGAACCAATAGCAAGCTAAATCCTAATAAGTGTTTTTTCATTTTAACAATCAGCTAATTATGAATTACAAATTTAATGAATAATACGCTCACCTCATTAACGTAAACCCATTTTAGGTGAATCTCCTACAACAGAACATCGATTTTATCGTTGAATCACCTGCTTATTGGCTAATTTTGAAAAAAACCTAATTGTGATCGCTCGCTACACCACTTTGATATTCATTATATTAGGTTTATGCGAATCGGTTCGCGGTCAAGTCAGTGAAAACGGATTGGTACAATTTTCCGGGGTTGTTGTGACCGGCGACAGCTTGAGTCCAGTTCCTTACACCAGCATTATTGTAAGGAGTTCCTACCGGGGTACAATTAGCGATTATGGGGGTTTTTTCTCTTTCGTGGCTCAAATGGGGGATACTATTGATTTCTCTGCGGTAGGTTTCAAAAAAAGCAGTTTTGTGATTCCAGACACCCTTCAAACCGATCGATACTCATTGATTAAAATCATGAGTGCAGATACTTTTCTTCTTAAGGAAGCGGTCATCTATCCATGGCCAACTAAAGAGCAATTCAGACAAGCATTTTTAGATCTTCGTGTTCCTGATGACGACTTGGAGCGTGCACGCAGAAACATGGCTTTGCAGGAAATGCGGGAATTAATGATTACACTGCCCATGGATGGCAGTGGTAATTACAAGTCGTTGCTCTTAGAGCGACAAACAAAGGTCTATAGCAAAGGCCAATACCCCTCAATCAGCCTGTTGAACCCCATTGCCTGGGCTCAGTTCATCGATGCATGGCAGCGGGGTGATTTCAAAAGGAAAAACAACGATTGATTCGGTTTGCCATGAGGAGCGCAATATCTTTTTTCACCAAGTTCGTTTTTACCCTTGTAGGCGCTTTCGTATTAACTGCTTTTTCCGTGACTGCGCAAAACAGGGCCCAGCTTTATGGTACCGTTTCTGATCAGAACGGAAAACCCATGGCGGGTGTCAACGTAGCGGCGCTGGGCATACCTGGAGGTGTTGCTACATTAGGCGACGGAAAATACTCGCTTAATCTACCTTCAGACTCCAATATAACCGTAGTTTTCTCCTCCATTGGATTCAGTTCGGAATCGGTTTCAATGTTGATGGCTGCAGGCGAAAAAAAGCAATTTGATGTCAAATTGAAGCTGTCTTCCACCCCACTTCCTCAAATTGAAGTCAAAGATAAGAGCCGAGACAATGTGACCATGGTTCCCATTGACCCCAAATCATTATCCTCATTACCCAATACGACCGGCAGTTTTGAAGCCGTATTGAAAACCTTTGCCGGAGTTGTTTCGAATAACGAACTATCTTCTCAATATTCGGTAAGAGGCGGAAATTTCGACGAAAACCTGGTTTATGTAAATGATGTCGAGGTCTTCCGACCGATACTGGTTCGGTCCGGACAACAGGAAGGGTTGAGTTTCATTAATCCGGATATGGTTTCGGCAGTAAGCTTCAGTGCTGGAGGATTTGATGCCGTTTATGGCGACAAGCTATCCAGTGTTTTGGATGTCAAATACAAGACGCCTTCGAAGTTTGGTGGTTCCGCCAGCGCCTCCTTACTTGGTGGAAGTGTGCATTTTGAAGGCATCAATAAATCCAAAAAAATCAAATATCTCGTTGGTGTGCGACAAAAATCCTCTCAATACCTACTAAAATCCTTGGAGACTAAAGGGGAATACAAACCTTCATTCAGCGATATTCAAGGACTCCTCACCTACAACATCAATAGTAAAAACGAGCTCTCCATTCTGGGGAACTATTCTTCCAATACCTATCAAATCATTCCAGCCAACCGTCAAACCGAATTTGGCACCATCAACCAAGCGCTGCGTTTGACCATTTATTTTGAAGGAAAGGAAGTCGATCAATATCAATCCTCCACCAGTGCGCTTGCATTCACTCACCGATTTACCGACAGCTTGTGGGTAAAGGTCC
>JBMTLM010000245.1:0-3787 GCA_049431185.1 Bacteroidia bacterium
AGCACATTGTGACTTGAACAGGGCCGCTCCATCGGGTTGGGCTTGCAATGAATCTGAAATGGACAGAGAGAAAAGTAGAAACACAAACGTGATTCTTGTTGCTAACACGCTACCTTTCATAGTGTTGTGGGAGTTTGTTGGGCTAAATTTTGACGCAGTTACCCTCAAAGGGCGAGCAAATTTAAAACAAACCTTTGTGATTCTAAAAGTGTTCTTTGAGCAAAATCAATTTAAATGCATTCTAAATAAAATTGTTGATAATCACCCCCCCATACGATTCGACTTCAAAAAAGGTAAATCACTAACTTTGCGGGTTGTAAGTCATCATAATGACCAAATTTTTAATCTTACCCTGTGTATTACTGGCGTGTTTCACGAGTGCGTTTGCCCAGGATGACACACCTCGTCCAACTTCATTTCGCCATCATGACGGAGCCGTTAGAGGCCTGATGAGCAAACATATAGCCCTTGGAAAGGCGCGAAATGCAATGCCCGGCTACAGGGTACAGATATTTTTTGGGGATAATCGCGAGGACGCCAACTTGATCAAATCAGAGTTTCTGAGGATTTACCCCAACATTGGCGCCTATTTGGTTTATCAACAACCAAATTTTAAAATTCGGGTTGGTGACTTCAAAACCCGATTATTGGCCACCGAGTTTTTATTGGAGGTACAAGACAAGTTTCCGATGGCTTTCCTGGTCAAGGACAACATCAAACTGCCCCGTTGATCCAGAATCTTTTCGATATCAACGTGCCTCAAACTCCGGGTACCGAACCATCGGTTCGCCCGCCAACGGTTCCAAGTCCTGCGTATTGAGCCAACCACTAGTGCTTTTTCCGTTGTAGGTGTTGTAAAAGTCGACATAAATAAAATCCTGCTTTACTTTCGAAACCATAACCCGGTCGCCCTCGACCAAAAAAGACCTCTTGATAGTTGTAGGGTCGGGACGGCTATGAAAAAAACACTTTGGGGCTACGACCACAGCCTCGTAGTAAGGTTGGAACTTTGCGGCATGAGCTGCCTTTTGGGCAACAAGTTCTCTTTGCTTTCGCTCTTGCTCTGCCATCTTTTGAATTTCAAAATCCGCACGTTCCTGCTCCAAGCGCATACGCTCATTTTCCAATTGCATTTTGGCTACCTCCACTGCATCGCTTTTATCCTGTTCAGGAGGTTGTTGATTACAGGAGATCAATAAAATGAATGCGGTGAAAATTACCGCTAAGAGGGAAGAGCGTGTTTCCATGACTAGCATTGGGTTGCTTACAAATATAGGCGAATACTTGATGTTTTTTACCATACAACACCCACGGAAACCAGGTCACTTGAATCCAAGGCGGGCGGCATTTTGCCCATTCGGATTTTATCGGCCACCCGCTCCGCTGCCTTTCTGGCCATCGCCTCGGTTTCAAATCCTTTGGAACCTCCCTTAAGTGGCACACTGGTTTGATGGATGAATCGCTTTCCGTTCACAAATACATCATAACCCCAACCACTTGCATGAACACCCGTTAGGCTGTCAGTGGAAAAAACCATCACCACAATTGAAGAATCGGTTGGCGGTTCTGAAGCACTTGGCACTTGGGGGGATTCATCCAAGCGACTTTCTTTGCTTGTTACAAAATCTGTTGTTTGGGAAGATTCCGAACAGGAGAATCCTAAAAAAATGAAAAAGCATACGGCCAGGTTTTTCATGCCATCACCTCCGACAATACATGATGCGATTGAATGGATCTACCTTGTGTCATGTGCAGCTCATAGTATCTTACCAGCAACTGCAGCAGCCTTTTGTTGTCAATCAAATCCTTCTCCAAGGAAGACAGTTGCTCGAAAGGGGTTTGCATCAAAAGCCACAATGACATGGCATCCTGTCCCTCTAAAAAATAAGCATGTACCGGCTTTTGGTTGGAAAACACCCCTTCCTGTAAATCAAAAAACGGAGTTTCCTTTTCATAACTGCCACTCGGGTAAAATCCCAACCAACGGGAAAGTTGAACCATGAAGGAAATATGGAATCGGGAAACGCCTTGGCTTTCGGCATCAAGCATCCGGATGGCGTTATGCAGGAATGCAAACATACTCGCAGATGGCTCCTCCTCCTTGATGGATCGGCTCAACACCTCTGATAAAAACATGGCAATGGATCCCTTGATCAAATCTTGATGCAACATGGCCAATGGTGGTGAAAACTGAATCTCCGTGATTCGAGGAAGGGACGATCCTGGCTTGCCTGAAGCTATCAATTCCACCAATGTCAATGGCTGAAACATCCCTGCAGGGAAGCGGCTTTTGCCTCCACCTCGCACGCCGCCAACGATAAACGATAACATGCCCGATTGTTCTGTATAAGCACGGACAATCAAACTAGTCTCACTGTACTTGGTGGCATGTAAAATGATGGCACGTGTTTTTATCCGCATGCGATCCGCTCAATTGATAAAAAGGATTTTAGTGGTGCATCCGTTTTCACCGGTATCATCGGTGCTGAAGACCAGGTAAACCCCTGTTTGAACCCTGCGGCCACTGAAATCAGTGCCACTCCATACCGCCTGCGTACCATTCGACCTTCCTTCATAAACGATGGATCCGCTGATGTCGGTAATCTTGAAACTGCCATTGGCCACTAGGCCGCTAATGGCAATGGGACCGTTAAATCCTTCGCGAACCGGATTGGGATAAACGACGATATCGCCGCATGGGCCTTCACCCTTGATAGCATCACCTTTATAGGAAACAATACCTCGGTTGGTGCCAATGAATACCTCGCCGGTTTGCTGGTCGATGGAAATGGAAATAATATAGTTGGAAAGTAAAGGTGAATTCAGTTCGTTGAAATTCAAGATCTGCTTGGTGCCGTCTGGAGACATCAGGAACAATCCCCCCGCTTCTGTTCCAATCCATTTTCTGTTGGCTCCATCAACGGCAATGGCGGTCACCACCTCCGATTCCAACAAGTACTGGTTGATTCCGTCCTGCTTGATCAAGATTTGCTGTGCGTCAAAATTGCTGGAGGTAGTCGCAACGGAAGGTGAATAAACCACAGCGATACCTCTGCCCGTCCCGATCCAAATTTCACCCTCAAGGTCCTCGGTAATGGCACGAATATCCACACTGGGCAAATTGCCTTTACCTATGCCAGTAGAATAAAATCGCGATCGGTCATCCGTAGTCAAGTCCAACGTCCCATTGTCGTTAAAAACCATCAGTCCGCTACCCAACGGTGCATTGTTTCCGATGACATTGATCCACTTTTGTCCATAGGAATCCACTGTCAGGTCCCCCAGCAATGGAGCACCAAAGATGCCAGGAATCTTATAGGACTTCCACGTGCCTTGAGGGGTGAGCACATTGACCGGTTCCGCGGCGAGCGAATTCAACACCCACAAATTGCGGTTGGCGTCAAAGTCCATTCCCACTACCTGACATTCATTTGGGTTTCCAATACCTACTTGAAGGGTACTGTTGTTCTCACGATACGTCTGGACGGGGTTGCCGTTGCGCATAACCAGAAGGCCATTCCCTTTGGAGCCGATGAAAACGTTATTGGGGTTGGAGGGGTCAATGGCCAATGACATGTTGTCAAAAAGGTTGGCGGTTTCGATAACGGTTCCAGGCTTGGTGCGGCTATTGTAGGTCCGCCAGTCGGCGTTGATGTATTCAGAGAAATTACAGGGAGCGTAGGTGTTCTGCCACGACTGACTTCGGGTGGCGTGGGTCACCCACAAATGACTACCAACAACGTCCATGGCTGAAATCAAATCAGACGCTGGGCCGTCAGGGTAAATG
>JBMTLM010000246.1:0-3723 GCA_049431185.1 Bacteroidia bacterium
CGAAGGAATAACCGTTGAAGATTTGTTGATGCGATTCGACATGGATCGCATTGGAATCTTTAAAATTGATATTGAAGGATCTGAAAAAGAGCTTTTTGAAAACTCCAAAGGATGGATTGATCGGACAGACCTTTTGGTGGTGGAATTGCACGAAAGGTGGAAGCCCGGAAGCACCCGCAGTTTCTACATGAATACGCCAGGATTTAGCAGGGAGTGGACAAAGGGTGAGAGTGTATTTCTATCCAGGATTTAAATCTCGTATTACACCTACTTCAACATTTCATCCATTGTCTGCACCGCCACGGAATGGTACCCCGGGCGTGCTTTCGCATAGATGTCACGTGCGATTTTCAGGTTTTCCGGGGTTTTGGATAATGCGGCGTAGAGCGGCTTGATGAACTTTCTTCTTCCTACGGCGATCATGTAACGCTCCATGTTAGGGTAAGCTATCGTGTAGCCCGTGGCAATGGCACACTGAAACCATTCACATTGGATCTCGGCATTATTGGATTGGGTGAAACCGAACTGTTTGTCGAGATCTGCCATGCGCGGGAGATTGAGCGAGTCTTTCATGCTGCGCAAAAAATAAAGCCAGTGATGGGTAGTGAAGTCTTTTGTGTTTAATTGTGACGCAGGCTTGCCTGCTACGAAGGCTTTTGCTGCTGCAAGGGCTTTGTCGAGTTCAACGGATGCGATGGTGGGGCAGTTGGCAGGAAGGCCTGGTCCGTAGACCCAGGCATCGGCATTGATTTTTTTACGCAAGGCTTCATCACCTTTGATCAGCTCTTGTTCCAGGTAACTTAAAAAACCTTTGGTGTCCATGCTCTTAAAGGCGAACGTGGTGAAGTACTTGTTGAGGAACGCATCCCACCGTTCACGACCTACGGCCTCTTCGATGGCGGTAAGGAAAAAACGACCTTTTTCATAGGCGATATCGCTCATGCCATCATCCGGGTCACGATCCTGTAGCTCCAGGTATAAGTGGGTGTCACGGTTGGTGTCGCCCATTTCCTCAATGGTGTTTTTCAGATCACCAAGGCTCAGCAGCGTCAGCATGTCGGCATAATCGCGACCATAGATTTTTTCCATGATGCGGGTTTCAAAATATACAGTGAACCCTTCATTCAGCCAGAAATCGTTCCAAGTGGCATTGGTAACCAGGTTGCCCGACCATGAATGCGCCAACTCATGTGCCACCAGGGCAACCAGTGAACGGTCTCCGGCAATGATGGTGGGAGTAGCGAAGGTGATTCGAGGATTTTCCATGCCGCCGAAGGGGAAGCTAGGAGGCAACACCAGCACATCGTATCGTCCCCATGCATAGGGTCCATACAGTTCCTCTGCGGCTGAAATCATTTTGGGCAGGTCAGCGAACTCGTATGCGGCTTTTTCAATCATCGAAGGCTCTGCGAAAACACCACATCGGTTGTCGTAGGATTTGAATTGCAGATCCCCAACCGCCAGCGCCATCAAATAGGATGAAACAGGTTGTGGCATCTTGAATCGGTAAACTCCATCAGCGTGTAAAGCGGTATCATTTTCAGCGCTCATCAACGCCATCAGCCCTGCGGGTACTTGCACTTTTGCGTCGTAGGTGAACTTGATGCCCGGACTGTCTTGCAAAGGGATCCAGGTACGCGCCAAAACAGCCTGTGATTGGGTGAACAGAAAGGGCTTTTGGCCTCCAGCGGTTTGTGCGGGAGCAAGCCACTGCAAGGCAGCTGCATCAGGGGATGTTGCATATTGAATGGTTACTAGGCGGGTATTGGGTTTGATGGCGATGGCCAACGGACTGCCTAGGAATGGTTTTTCAGTCCCGATATTGAAATCGGTTTTTAATCCGTCGATTTGAACGGATTGAATGTTGAGATCACGACAATCGAGGTAGAGGGAGTCGGTGCCGGTCTTGTTTTCAATATCGATGGTAGCGGTACCGGAAATGGTTTTGGTTTCAAAATCCACGGACAAATCCAAAGAAAGGTGTTTCATCACCGCATCCTGTGGACGGGCATAGGAGTGAATGTCGGGGTTCATGCTTGGTTTGGATTTTTCATGATCGTTTTGTTTTCCTTCTCCACAGGCTATCGTTGCCAGGCTGATCATGGTGAACAGGGATGTTCTCATCAGGATATCAATTTTTTGCTAAGTTAGTCAACAGCATCTTCCCTGTGGTTGGATATCTTTGCACCATGCCACCTGTTGCCGACAACGATTCTTTGGTTAAAGCCGCTCTCGACACGGTGCCGGTACAATCCCTTTTCCAAGGCCATGAGCTTCAGGTTCGCTCCATAGTGCCCCAATCCTTGGAGCCTCGAAATCCCGATTGGTTTTCCATCGCCCTGCTTTTATTGCTATTCTGGTTTACCTACACCCGAGTGGTTTATTACAAAACGGTAGGTCAGTTGTTCAGTGCGTTTTTCAATATCAACGCCACCAATCAAATTGTCAGGGATGAAAACATATTGGTGCAACGGGCATCGGTCATGATGTCGTTGATTTTTTATTGTGCCCTTGCCCTGTTTGTTTTCCTGGCTTTGGAGTGGTACAGCGTTAACATCCCATGGTTGGGAACAGGACTGTTTCGGTTTCTTTTTATCCTGTTGGGCACTGCAATGGCTTATTCCTTGAAAACAATCCTGTTGAAGTTGTTGGGGAATGTCTTTGACATTGAGAGGCCAGCGGCTTCGTATATCTTCAACTTCACACTGATCAACAATGCCACGGGAGTGGTTTTACTGCCGTTGGTCATGATCACCGCGTATTTAAACACGTCTTGGGTGGCACCGTTTTTTTATCTATCCATCGCCGTGCTGATTATATCCTTCATTTATAGACAAATAAGGGCGTTTCGCATATGGGCAACAATGCCGGGAGTACCGTTTTTTTATTTTATTCTCTACATTTGCACTCTTGAAATTTCCCCGTTGCTGATCTTGTTCAAGATGGCAAAGGGGTAACCCTTTGACGAAGTGGCAACCACATCCAAGGCAGATAGCAAATCCTCAAAGGTCAAGTCCATTCTGGTGACCCAACCCAAGCCGGAATCCGACAAGTCGCCTTACCACGACCTTGCGAAGAAATTCAACCTCAAAATTGATTTTCGCGAGTTCATTCACGTGGAAGGAATTCCCGGTAAGGATTTTCGAACCAGCAAGATCAACATTCAGGATTTCTCCGCCGTGATTCTCACTAGTCGCATTGCAGCTGACCACTTTTTCCGCATTTGCAACGAACTCAAGATTCCTAATCTGGATCAATTGAAATATTTCTGTATTTCCGAGTCAACGGCTTTCTATCTACAGAAATACATGGTCTACCGCAAACGAAAAATCTTCTACGGCAAGACTACCATCAATGACCTGATCGATGTGTTGAAGAAACACAAGAAGGAGACTTTCCTGTTGCCTTGTTCCGATGTGCACAAGCAAGAGATTTCCGATACGCTGACCTCCTTCGGCATCAACCATACCAAGTCGATCATGTACAAAACAGTGTGCAGTGATTTGTCGGATTTGGCCAATGTGAATTACGATATGTTGGTATTTTTCAGCCCTTCAGGAATCACCTCCTTGTTGAAAAACTTCCCGAAGTTCAAGCAGAATGAGACCAGGATTGCGGCTTTCGGTGCGGCCACCAAACAGGCTGTATTGGATGCGGGTCTCCGATTGGATGTGATGGCTCCTGTGCCGGAGGCTCCGTCTATGACCATGGCCATCGAGCAGT
>JBMTLM010000247.1:0-3705 GCA_049431185.1 Bacteroidia bacterium
AGTCGATCAATATCAATCCTCCACCAGTGCGCTTGCATTCACTCACCGATTTACGGACAGCTTATGGGTAAAGGTCATCGGTTCCTTTTACAAATCAAATGAACAAGAGCGTTTCGATATTCTCGGACAATACTACATCGATGAGCTGGAGAAGGACTTGGGGTCTGACAATTTTGGTGAGGCAGCTTTCAACCTAGGGGTCGGTAGCTATTTGGAACATGCTCGAAATAGCTTGGATGCCACTATTTATAACTTGGATTTTAAAGGATTTAAGGAACACCGTAAGGGAACGCTTCAGTTTGGAGCCCAAACAAGGCTAGAGCGCATTGCAGATCGTCTCAGCGAGTGGGAATACATCGATTCCGCAGGATATTCACTTCCCCATCCCCCAGACAATATCGGTTTACCCGCCACACCTGGTCAATTGGTGGAGTTGCAGGAGGTAATCAAAACCGACACCTCCATTGACAATTTAAAGCTTTCCGCCTTCGTGATGCATAGCCTTGTTTTCGGCAAGCATGAACAATACGGTTTGAATACAGGCATCAGAATCAGTCATCGCTCGTTAACCAATGAGCTACTGCTGAGCCCACGGATCAGCTTCTCTTATAAGCCCGATTGGGAAAAGAATATTACATTCAAATTGGCCACTGGGGTATATTACCAACCTCCCTTTTACAGGGAAATGCGGGATTTTGAGGGAAAACTCAATACCGATTTGAAATCACAACGATCCATCCACTTGGTGGCTGGCATGGAGTATACCTTTCTTGCATGGGGACGAGAACTTAAATTCGTTTCGGAATTGTATTACAAGAAACTGGATAACATGGTACCCTACAAGGTGGAAAACCTTCGACTACGCTACTTTGCCAACAATAATTCATCGGGATATGCCACAGGTGCCGACTTCCGAATCAACGGAGAATTTGTACCTGGTATTGAATCATGGGCCAGCCTTTCAGTGTTGAAAACAATGGAAGATATCAAGGATGACTTTTACTACACCTACTACAACAGTGACGGACAAGAAATCGTACCAGGCTTCACTTTTAATACGACTCCTGTAGACAGTGTCAGAACCGAGCCAGGCAATATTGCTAGACCCACCGACCAAAGGGTTACATTCAGTGTGTTTTTCCAGGACTATTTGCCCAAATTTCCAAGCTATCGGATGAGCATGACATTGGTATATGGTACGGGTTTGCCATTTGGCCCCCCAGGAAGCGATCGTTATAAAGACATACTTAGATATCCTGATTATCGAAGAGTGGATATAGGTTTTTCAAAAACCATCATTGACGAGGATGAAGTCAAAAACTTTAGAATCAAATGGGCTAACCAATTGCGCTATTTTTCAATAGGCGTGGAAATTTTCAACTTACTTCAGGTGAACAATACGGTTTCGTACTTGTGGGTTACTGATGTCACAGACAGGACCTATGCAGTACCCAATTACCTTAGCGCCCGCACCATCAATCTCCGGTTAACTGCCAGATTCTAACGAATCTTTATCACAGCGGGTTTTTCCAATGGAGAATCCATAGCACAGCATGCCGATGGCGGCAAAATATGTCGGAAGAATCATAAATGATGCTGCATCAATATGGTCCGTGAACCGAACGGTGGCTAATAAGGCATCACTGGTCATGAATAGAACCGCCCCGCCTAATACGGACAAATAAGACCCTTTTCCATGATGCAGCATCCGTAATGACGCTGCAATGGACATCACCACCAGTGCCGAAGCATAGATCAATACGGCTAGTTTTAAGTCTCCGAATGATTCGCGGCTCAGAATGAAATATTCCACTCCAAATACCAAAAGCAAAGTGGCCACAGCCAGTTGTCCCCAATGTCTTTTTGCGTTGATATTGGATACCGGCACCCCTCCAATCATTGCACCGATAAAGCACACATGTGCAAATCCAAAACTAGCCATACCCGACAAAAAGAGATAGTGACCAGTTGACCCTACGGGTTCCAATGCCAGCAACAGATCACCAATGGCACAAAATGCAAAGGCAAACATCAGATATTTCCTGATGCTGCTACTGATTTGTGTTCCATTGGAGGGGTATGCGGCGAACCACGCACAAAGGATTGCAGGTGCAGGTTTCAAAAGGTAATGTGTCCATCCGGGAGTCCAATGTTCGGATACCACGGCACACAATGCAAATGCGACGAAAATGAATAAAAACCGATTCCTACTCAATTAAGTGAATTGAAAATGAAGACAAAACCAAAATTGTAAAAAAAAAGCGGTATTATCAATTGGGATCCGCAAAATCCGGGTTTGTCAAAAAACGATAATCGGTCAGCGTTTTCAAAAAACTGATGATGTCTGCTTTTTCCTGAGTGGTCAAAGGTATTCCTCCGGCAAGTGAAGGATCAAGTGTTGCGGAAGATTTAACGCCGTCGGAATAATGATCGAGAACTTTTGCCAAAGTATTCAAGGAACCATCATGCATGTAAGGAAACGAGACCTCTATGTTCCTTAGCGATGGGACCTTGAATTTACCGGAGTCGGCCGCGGATTGGGTAATGATGGCCCGTCCAGGGTCATCTTGAAAAGTGGAATCCAAGCCATTGTTTCGGAAGGTTAAATCGGTAAACAAAGGCTCCGTATGACATGAACCGCATTTAAGTCGAAAAATGTTCAAACCGTTTAGCTCCTGGGCCGATAACTGTCCACCTGATTCGCCTCTGATATACTTGTCATATTTAGAATTGGAAGAAACCAACAAAGACATGAATTGGGCCAGTGCCTTTAACATCATCTGGGAAGTGATGGAATCGCTTCCGTAAGCTGCCTGAAACTGACTTCTGTAGGAGTTGTTAGATCTCAGCTTATTGACCACATTCGCCAAGGTTTCATCCATCTCAACAGGATTTTCTATGGGAGCAATCGGTTGTACCTCTATGTGGTTTGAACCACCATCCCAAAAGAAACTATTATGCCACGCGAGGTTAAAAAGCGCAGGCGAATTGCGCGTACCATTTAAATTATCAATGCCATGGCTTACGCGATGATCGATATGTGCAAAGGCCCCTTCCTGCTGATGACAGGAACCACAGGAAATGGAATTGTCGCGAGATAAGATGGGGTCATAGAACAACCTTCTACCCAACTCAAATCGTTTACGATTGACTTCGTTGTTGGCAAAGTCATAAACCGGAGCAGGAAAACCAGCGGGAATTACAAATTCGATGGGAGCTTGAGGCTGGGGCTGCTCTACATCAGGTTCCGAACAACCCACAATGGAAGAGGCGACGGCCATGAAAACCGCCGAAAAAACTCTAGATCGGATTGAAAAACCTGACTTCATGGAAACAAATTTACTACCAATAATAACCGATACACCTGAAGTTTGTTCTGATAGGGCTACATTTATTAAAAATTTTGCCCAATACGAGTGGCTATAAAATTGGTTATCAACACTTAACGAACAATATAAATTGTCCTCCAAGTACCCTATGAAAAACCATAGGTGGCTATCTTTGTCGGGCCTTTCAACCTCTTTAAATCATTTATGACTACCAAAATCAAGTTTAGAAAGACCCAGGATTTAACCTTTTCCGATGTGCTGCATCAACGCATCCATCACTATTTCGAGTCTAAAGGTATTTCGACCAAGGGGAACGCCCTAATGTATTTCAAGGTATTATTTTACATGGCAGGATTTTCCCTCTCCTACTTCCTCA
>JBMTLM010000248.1:0-3691 GCA_049431185.1 Bacteroidia bacterium
TTACCCGTGTGCGTTTTCTATTCACGACTGTGAGCCCATTACAGGCAGGGTGCATCAACGACCTCCGGTACACCAAACTTTTGAGGCGCATATTTTTGTGGTATGCTCCTTTGTTCCAAGGCTTTACGACTATCATCCGTTGGCAATTCCTGCACCCTACAATCACAGTAATATCGACTCAGATGAGGTCTTGTACTATGTAGATGGGGACTTTATGAGCAGAAAAAATGTCAAAAAGGGACAAATCACTTTGCATCCGGGAGGAATTCCTCACGGACCGCATCCGGGTACGGTTGAAAAATCCATCGGCGCTAAAGAAACCCAGGAGCTAGCTGTTATGATTGACACGTTCAAGCCCCTCTGGTTAACCGAGGAAGCGGTAGCGATTTCTGACGACAGCTACTATAAATCTTGGATGCAATGATTAGCATAAACATCATTTTTAAAAACCCGCATCCGCGGGTTTTTTTATTGAAAAAACCAATCTAAAAATTGTTGAAACATGATGTTTGGAAGCAAAACAATTTGTACCTACTTTTAGCGAATCTCACAAAACCCAACAAGACTCTACCTATGAAATCTAAAGTGCTCGTAAACAGCCTACTGTTGATTGTCTGCATGGTAATGAATGTCAGCGCCCAAACAGTTGTTTTCAATGAAGATTTTGAAAACCCTCCCGGAAACGTCACCTCATCCGGTGCACCCGGTTGGTTTATTAACAACCGATTATTTGTGAGCGGGGCCAACAGCGACAGCTCCTCTATCAGCTCTGGAGCTACCTCTTACTTGACCACCGGGTCCATGGATTTAACTGGACTTTTCTACGTAACCCTCAGTTTCAAATCCATTTGCAAAGCTGAATTTTTCGATGGGGGTACGTTGGAATATTCGATTGATGGCGGCAATACCTGGACTCAATTCATTGATAACAACCCTAACACGGGCACCAATAATTGCACCTATTTAGGAACAGGCTTGTTCGAAACACAGAGCAGCAAATTTCAAGAGGCCAGCTATGGAGCCTGGCAACCTGGAACATCAGCTGTGCCTGTTGCTTCGTGGTGGCAAACCGAGACCTTTGATGTATCTGCCATTGGCAACCAACCAGACGCCAGAATCAGGTTTGTGTTGGCCGATGGCAACAACAATGGATCAGGAGGAAGAAATGGTTGGTTCATCGACGATGTACAGGTGATAGCCGCTGCGTGCGAACTGGTTCTTCCCACCCTTACCCAGGCACCTCCTGTATACCCTGCGAACGTTTATAATCTTGGCCCCTACACCATCAATGTGGATGCCTCGGATCAATCCGGTTTGAATGCCGTAACATTATACTACAGCATCAACGGAGGCGCATTCACAAGTGTAAACATGACCTTTACTGCAGGTACTAATTACACTGCCATCATCCCTGCTGTTCAAGCTGGAGACGCCGTTTGTTATTATGTTGAAGCGGTTGACGCCAGCGGTTGTAACAACACGACTTATTTGCCCGGCCCGACCGCCTCGAGTACGACTTGCTTCACGGCTCAAGCCGGGGTTACATTCCCTTATTGTGACAATTTTGATGTGGCCGGTATTCCATGGACACCCCAGGCCAGTGCTGGATCCGTCTGGCAATTGGGTGTTCCTGCATTTGGATCAACCACCGGAGCCAACTCCGCACCCAATGCATGGGATATAAACCTCAACAGTGCTTATACCAACAATGCCAACACTTGGCTTCAATCACCCGAGTTCAGTTTCACCGTGGGTGCTGGAGCAACTTTGGAGTTTTGGCAAAACAGGAATGTAGAAAACGCTTGGGATGGATTTCGTGTGGAGTGGGCCACGAGTCTTAGCGGCCCCTGGAATGTTTTGGGTACCGCAGGAGGATGTGCAGGATGTGTGAACTGGTACAATAACGGAGCCATCATTTCAAGTGGCCAGCCGGGGTGGACCGGTAATTCGGGCGGATGGGTGAAATCAGAAATTGAATTGGGAACTCAGTTCAACAACCAGCCTCAAGTATGGTTCCGGTTCGTGTTTACTTCTGACGGATCGGTGACTTTGGATGGGGTCTCCATTGACGATTTTTGCATCACCCTGCCTCAGGCCAATGATGTGGGTGTTATTTCCTACACCCTACCTGGCGCCTCCTCGCCTGCCGGCGGATGTGTTGATGTGGTGGTGACCGTTCAGAACTTTGGAGCCAACACCCAGACCAGCTTCCCTGTTTCATACTCGATTAACGGAGGAGCCGCGGTCACCGGAACCTACAATGGCAGTCTTCCTCCCGGTGGAACCGCGTCCGTTACCTTACCATGCTTCACGGTACCAACCGGTAGTTTTAACATTTGCACCTACACTGGTTTGCCCACTGATGGCGATAACACCAATGACACACTCTGCATTCAATCCGTAGGCATCCCTGTGATTCCCGTCTCCTTCACCCAACAGTTCTTTGACGATTTCAACGGAGTCAACATTGGCTGGTCTACCACCAACAATGGTAACAACAATACCAACTGGCAGTTGGGTGCGCCGAATTTTGGAGGCACAAATACCGCCTATTCAGGCACACAATGCTGGGATGTGAATTTGTCTTCGGCGTACGGCAACAATGCCAATTGCGCTTTGGTTTCCCCTTTGTTTGACTTCACCAACGCGGTAGATCCGGAGCTCTCCTTCTATATCAACCATAGAACAGAAGCAGCCTGGGATGGCACGCGTTTGGAATATGCCATCAACGGCGGACCATGGACCTTGCTAGGCGGACCCAATCTTACCGGACCATGTTGGGTGAACTGGTACAACAGCACACCTAACATTTTCTCCTCCGGACAGCCCGCATGGATGGGTAACTCTACTCCTGGATGGATCAAGGCCGAAGCCAAATGCCTGGGTTTTCTGAATAATGCAGGCACCGTGCAATTCAGATTTGTATTTACATCAGACGGATCCGTAACGGTGGATGGTTTCTCCGTGGATGATTTCAAAATCAACATTCCTATTCCCATCACGGCAAGTCCACTGACCATAACCAGCAATGCGCTCAACAACAATTTCATTTTCCCTGGACAACCCATTTTGTTTTCGTCCAACATTTCAAACCCTGGTACCACACCACTTAATTCGCTCAATGTGACACTAACGGTTAATGGTACGCCCCTATTCACTGACCCGATCAGTTATTCACCTGCATTGTCATCTCAAGGAAGTCAGTTGCACAACTTTTCCCAACCATGGCTTGCTGCACCTGGAGTGTATACGGTATGTGCCATCACATCACTTCCTAACAATACCGCTGATTTGAACCCTGCTGACGACACGACCTGCATGACTTTGTCGGTTTTTGACACGGTTTCCGTAACGCAGACCAACCCTTATTGCACAGACTTTGAAGCAGGTCCTCAATGGATAGCCGTAAACCCGATAACTTTTAACACCTCTCCCAACTCTTGGCAAATAGGAACACCGGCACAAACCATTTTGAATGGTGCATACAGTGGCACCAAAGCGTGGATGACCGGCTTGTCAGCAAATTATCCGAACACAGACACCTCAGCGCTCTTCACGCCTGTTTTTGCCGTTGACAATACTCGATGCTACAAATTGAGTTTCTACCATAAGTTTCAAACAGACCCCTATGTGGATGGCGGTATCGTTGAATATTCGACGGACAATGCCCAAACATGGCAGATCGGAAGAG
>JBMTLM010000249.1:0-3680 GCA_049431185.1 Bacteroidia bacterium
TCTTGACCATACTTGCTAGCCGAAGCTTAATTTAGCGCAAAATTACCGAAATCATGCGACCTGGACTACTGGCACACCTTCCTCTTTACCGAAAATTCCTCGTAGCCACCTTCCTCATCATGTTAGGCGCCATCACTTTCAGCATGGTGGCTAGTTTGCTGGTAGAGGCCATTTGGGGATTGAATGCAATGCAATTGAACCCATCCTTGGGACCCAATCACGTGGCTTCAATGAAGTTGTTGGTGTTTGTTGGCACAGGCCTGGGGTCATTCCTGATTCCTGCCCTATTGGGATCCTTTTTGTTGTTTGAATCACCCAAAGCGGCCTTGGGTTTACATATGCCCATTGGAGGATCCGCCTCCATCCTATTGGCCGTTACAGCGCTCGTTTTTTCGCTCCCCGTGATCAATTTCATGGTAATGCTTAACGAATATCTTGTGCTACCCTCCTTTTTAAGTGACGTGGAACTGTGGATGAGGGAAACTGAAAAGCAACTCGAGGTGCTCACAGAGGCGATGTTGGTGATGCAGCAGCCCAGTGACCTGTTGTTGAATTTGGCGGTGATTGCCTTGGTCCCTGCAGTGGCTGAAGAATTGCTGTTTCGTGGATTGATTCAAAACCTCTTTTCAAAATTGACAACCAACATTCATGTAGCGATTTGGATCACCGCGGCCCTCTTCAGTGCCATTCACATGCAGTTTTATGGCTTCATACCTCGCATGGTTCTTGGCGCTGCTTTTGGCTATATGTTGTTTTGGTCGGGGAGCATTTGGCTTCCCATCGCAGCACATTTTGCCAACAATGGTTTTGCGGTATTGATCACATATCTGAACCAGCAGGCTGCCAGTCCACTTTTCGATGAGAACGAAATCGGCAAAGGACCTAACGATATACTACTGCTAATCATATCCATAGCGGTGGTTGGATCTTGCATGTGGAGGATTCGAAAAAAGGGTCTCCATGAGGCCCAACTAGACTCAAATTCAGGCCATTGAGGACAATTGGTCTGCGTTTGCTTTGAAACATACTGATTATCAATTATATCAGAAACAGCTTAGGCTGTTTTTCAAATGATTTCTTTGGTAACTTTGCACTCCTTTTTAAAATCGACAATCATTAAACAATAGATATGGATAATTTATTCTACCTCATCCCAGCGTTTGGTGCATTAGCATTGGCTTACACCTTTATAAAAGGCGCATGGGTTACCCGTCAAGATGCCGGCAACGAACGCATGCAGGAAATCAGCGGTCACATTGCAGCGGGTGCCATGGCATTTTTAAAAGCCGAGTACAAAATCCTTTCCTACTTTGTGGTCCTGGCCGCATTGCTGTTGGCTTGGTTAGGCAACAGCAGCCACAACTCACATTGGTCCATCGGTCTAGCCTTTGTGGCTGGAGCCGTGTTCAGTGCATTGGCCGGATTCATCGGTATGCGCATCGCCACCAAGGCAAACGTTCGTACCGCCCAGGCTGCTAAGACCTCCCTTTCAAAGGCGTTGAATGTTTCCTTTACCGGCGGTGCCGTAATGGGCATGGGCGTTGCTGGTTTGGCAGTGCTTGGATTAGGTGGTTTGTTCATCATCATCGTTAACATTTTCGCACCAGGTGCAGGTGTTGACAGCGTCGAGATGGAACGTGCCATTGAAATTTTAACCGGATTCTCACTCGGTGCCGAGAGCATCGCTTTGTTTGCACGTGTAGGCGGTGGTATCTATACCAAAGCTGCCGATGTAGGTGCTGACCTTGTAGGTAAAGTGGAAGCGGGCATTCCCGAAGATGATCCACGCAATCCTGCCACCATTGCCGATAACGTTGGCGACAACGTAGGAGATGTGGCCGGTATGGGAGCCGACTTGTTTGGTTCTTATGTTGCCACCGTTTTAGCCACCATGGTATTGGGTCGTGAAACCATCGCTACTGGTGATGCCTTTGGTGGCATGTCACCCATCCTGCTTCCGATGCTGATCGCCGGATTGGGTATTGTGTTCTCCATCATTGGAACCTGGTTTGTAAGAACCAGCGATAGTGGAGAACCTTCCACTGCTGCCGTTCAAAATGCGCTTAACATGGGCAACTGGGGCAGTATCATCTTGACCGCCATTGCGTCTTACTTCGCCACCATGTATCTGCTTCCTGCTTCTATGGAGCTACGCGGATTTGAGTTCAGCAACCTGGACGTGTTTTGGTCCATCATCGTTGGATTGGTAGTGGGAACATTGATGAGTATCATCACCGAATATTACACAGCGATGGGTCGCCGTCCGGTAAACTCTATCGTACGTCAATCGTCTACTGGTCATGCCACCAACATCATTGGTGGATTATCGGTAGGAATGGAATCCACCTTGCTTCCCATTTTGGTTTTGGCAGGTGGTATTTATGGTTCTTATCACTTTGCCGGTTTATATGGTGTAGCCATTGCTGCCGCAGGTATGATGGCTACCACGGCCATGCAGTTGGCCATTGATGCATTTGGTCCGATTGCTGACAACGCCGGTGGTATTGCTGAAATGAGCGAATTGCCTGCAGAGGTACGTCAAAAAACCGATGTTTTGGATGCAGTAGGTAACACCACGGCCGCAACAGGCAAAGGATTCGCCATTGCATCTGCCGCCTTAACTGCCTTGGCGCTTTTTGCCGCCTTCGTAGGAATTGCCGGCATTGATGGTATTGACATTTATAATGCGGATGTATTGGCAGGATTATTTGTAGGTGCCATGATTCCATTTGTGTTTTCATCATTGGCCATCACCGCGGTTGGACAAGCAGCCATGGCCATGGTGGAAGAGGTCCGTCGTCAGTTCCGTGAAATACCAGGCATCTTGGAAGGAACGGGCAAGCCACAGTACGATCGTTGTGTGGCGATCAGTACCGAAGCATCTATCAAGCGCATGATCCTACCCGGAGCCATCGCCATCATTTCCCCTTTGATTGTAGGATTTGTAATGGGTCCTGAAGTGTTGGGAGGTTTCTTGGCCGGAGCAACGGTGAGTGGTGTGTTGATGGGCATGTTCCAAAACAACGCCGGTGGTGCATGGGACAACGCCAAGAAGTCGTTTGAGAAAGGTGTTGAGATCAATGGCGAAATATTTTACAAGAAGTCCGAGCCGCATAAGGCGTCCGTTACCGGAGACACCGTAGGTGATCCTTTCAAGGATACCAGTGGACCTTCCATGAACATTTTGATCAAGCTCATGAGTATCGTTTCGTTGGTCATTGCACCTACCTTGGCAGAGATGCATGCTGACAGTATCCAGGAGAAGCGCATGGACAAGATCAGCACCATGATGCAGGCCTGTGTAGAGGCGGGTTGTTCGGCCGAGCAGTGCAATCATATGATGGAAAACGGCGGCATGGGCGACATGGATTGCTGCAAGGAAATGAGTGCTGATGGTTCCTGCGAAAACAACAAGGAACATTGCAAAATGAAAAAAGGTGGCAAGGGTGATTGCTGTGCGATGACTGATGGTGGAACTCATGGTGATCATCACCATCAAGATGCCTCTAGTGTTGAAGTTGCCGCAGATACCGTTGCGAAAATGAATTGATTCGCTTACTGAAATTGAGTACCTTTGAATATCATTTCATCTGATGGAATGAAACGGAGAGATGTCCGAGTGGTTTAAGGAGCACGCCTGGAAAGTGTGTATACTCCAAAAGGGTATCGAGGGTTCGAAT
>JBMTLM010000250.1:0-3656 GCA_049431185.1 Bacteroidia bacterium
TTAAGCGATTACAAATTTAATGACAGTGCCTTTCATTTGGGTAATAATTGAACAAACATCCTGCTCGGAAGTTTAAGTACCTACTCCCAACGGAAAAACCTGACAGCCAGCGAGTAAACCAAAACTCCCCAGCCCGTTACCACCAAAACATTCACCCAAATGTCTTGCAACCCCGCTCCCTCAAAGGCAATCAGCCGCAGAGCTTCGTTCAAATAGGTGAGCGGCAGGAAATTGCAAATAGGCTGCAACCAGGTCGGAAACGACTCAATGGGGAAAAACGTGCCTGAAAGCAGGAATTGTGGCAGTGTAATCAAATTGGCCAAGGGCGGTATCATGGATTCATTTCGAGCCAGCCCCGATATCACAAAGCCAAATCCCATGAATACAATCAGTCCTAACGCCGACAACAGCATCATCTGCAAAGCAGTTACCGCTCCGTTAATGAGCGTGAAACCAAAAAACCAATATCCCACCAAAATGATGAAGAGCGCACCGGTCAAAGAAAAGACCATGCGGCTCAATGCTTCACCCAAAATGATATAAGGTCGCTTGATGGGTGTTGCAAAAAACCGTTTGATAACCAAAGTTTGCCTTAGGTTGAAAAACACAAATGCTGTTCCGAATACGCCCGTGCTCAGAATGGAGAACCCTAATTGTCCGGGCAAGATAAAATCGATCATCGAAAATTTCCGACCCGACACTTCACCTTGTCGCAGCTCCGCCTTAGTTTGGTTCGTTGGCACCTCGCCCATGTTGATGCGATAGGTGAGGTTTTGGGTAAGCGATAAAAATAGTTTCCCTTTTTCAGGACTGGCCGTAGAAGGTTTTACCTCTAAAATGTATTCAGGTCCGATGCTGTCAGCGTTGTATTTGATGTTTACGATGGCATCCAAACGGCCTTTGGCCGCCTGCTCCAACAGCTGCGTGTCTTCGCCTTCTATCAATTCAACGCCGGGGAGTGCGGCCACCTCTTCATGCAATAGGTTTTCTTTCTCGGAGGTGGACAGCAATCCCACTTTGATCTTGATTTCGTTGCCTCCAATGAAGCCAAACACCAGGATAAAGATCAGCGGAAAAAGCAAAGTAAACACTACTGCTGAGGGACTGCGTGTTATAGAACGCAAACTGGCTCGTGTAATGGCCAACATGGCCCTGAATTGGTTGTATTGGCTCATGCGTTGCGGTGGTCCTGTTGGATATATACACTGGTGGAAGGGAATGCAAAGTTGGCATTGTTGGCTTTAACGATGCGCATGATTTCAAAGTTGATGCGCTCGCGTTCCACGATCATGGTTTCATATTCGTTGGTCTTCACCATGTAAACAATCAGCACATCGAGCGAGCTGTTGCCAAATTGTTCGAAACGCACCACGGGATTTTCATCAATCATATGGTTACTGTTCAATAGGGAACGAATTTCCACCAAGATCTTTTCCAAATGTGAAGCATCGGTCGCATAGTTCAAGCCAATCATGAAGCGCACCCTCCATAAGGCGCGGTCGGTGATGTTTTCCAATTCGGCATCCACCATTTTTTTGTTGGGAACGGTCACGATGCTTTTCTCCAGGGTGCGCACTCGTGTGCTACGTAATCCGATTGATTCCACATGTCCGCTCACATTTCCGATCTTGATTTGGTCACCTACGGTGAAAGGCTTATCAAGGAATATGGTGAAGGAACCCAATAGGTTTTCGAGGGTTTCTTTCGCAGCCAGCGCCACTGCCAATCCGCCGATGCCCAATCCGCCAATAAGCGTGACAACGTTCACCTCAAAGACAGAGGCCAGCGTGAAAAAGATGCTGAAGATGATTACGATGATTTTAAGTCCGTCACGGAAAAACGGTACCAGTTGGTCATCGAGCTTGGATTCGGTTTTGGAAGCGCGGTAACTGAGTATGAGGGCGAAGAAATCCACTACACGCAAAAAGATCCAGGTGATGGATGCGATGATGGCGATGCGGAAGCCGATACCCAACACATGCAGGGTGGTGGCCCAGCGGCTGTCAGGTTTGGGTTGATTCCACGGGAACTCAAGTTGATTGAAAGCGAAATATCCCACCACCAACATGAGCAACAATGAAAACGGTTTTTTAACGAGTTCGTGAAATTCGTTGGAGGTAGCCGCACCGGAAACCTTTTTAAACAGGCTGAAGATGGAAACGGCGAAAAATTTGGAGAGCGCTTTTTGAAAAACCAATCCTGCGAGCAAAATACCCACAAACCACAAATAGTTTTCAATGGTATTGCCCGCAAAGGAGCTGTTCAAGAAAGTCTCATCCATTTGACCCATCAGTTTTTCAGTTTGTCGAGTGCAATGGAGAGGGCCGTTGCCGAGATACCGGTGCCCATGCTGTTTTTGGATTTCACTTCTTCAATGGAGTCGCGGATCACATACGATACATCTTCAAAAATAGACTCATCGGTTACGTCTCCGTCCTCGGTGATGAGGTAAGCGAATACCCGTGCCATGCCGCAGTTGGAGATGAAGTCGGGAATGACGGAAACCTTGGCATCGGCGTAAGCTGAAATCGGCCCGAAGAAAATTTCCCGGTCGGCAAAAGGTACGTTGGCTCCACAGGAAATGGTTTCCAATCCGCCGGCAATCATGCTGTCGAGTTGTTCCTTGGTGACCAGCCGTGAGGCGGCGGCGGGTACAAATATCTGCGCTCCGCTGTTCCAGATTTTTGCATTCATTTCTTCGAAGGGCATCATGTCTTGTGCCACCAGCTTATTGCCGTTGCGGTCTCCAAAGAAGCGGCAGATTTCGGCATGTGTGAAGCCATTCTCGTTCATCACACCACCCTCTCGGTCGATGATGCCGATGATGCTTGCCCCGCATTTGGATAAGTAGTATCCGGCGGCGGCACCTACGTTCCCCCATCCTTGAATAATGGTTTTTCTTCCTTTCAAGTCTTTGCCCGAGAGTTCGTAGTAATGACGGATTGATTCAGCCACGCCGAAGCCGGTGATCATATCGGCCACGGTGTAGTTTTTGGTAACGGGTACGCGCAATCCTTGTGTGGTTACTGGCAATACGACGCCCATGCGCAACCGGAGTATTTTTTCGTGCCGTGTTTTTTCGTCGTTGCCCAGATGTCCGTTCACCACCCCTTCCTGTGGGTGCAACAAGCCGTTTTCGGAGGTGATGGCGATCACATCGTGGATTTCATCCACATTCAGGTCGCCGCCTGTTCCATAGTAGTGTTTGAGTACGGGATGGACCGCTTTGAACCAACGGCGCAGCACACCTTCTTTGCGAGGGTCGGCGGGATCGAAGTTGATGCCCGATTTTGCTCCGCCTATTTGCGGACCGGCCACCGAGAATTTCACTTCCATGGTTTTGGCGAGGGAGGTCACCTCATGTTTGTCGAGGCCTTTCCGCATTCGGGTGCCACCGCCAGCGGCTCCTCCGCGTAGGGAGTTGATCACCAACCAGCCTTCAGCTTCCGTTTCACGGTCTTTCCATTCAAAAACGATTTCAGGACGCTGGTCCTCAAATTGCTTCAGTTTATCCAACATAAGGCGTAAAATTTTCGGCAAAGATAGGTAGTTGCGCCTATCTCACGAAATGCCGCAGACTCATCGCTTAAAGTCCCTGGCCAAAAGTGAAAAGTGCATCGAATCGAGGAAATCACCCTCATACAAGGTGTTTTCGC
>JBMTLM010000251.1:0-3642 GCA_049431185.1 Bacteroidia bacterium
CCTATTATGCCGTTGAAGCTGGAAAGATATGGGGAAACGTTCCATATCCGCTGCTTCACGTACATCAAGGCAACGAGTCTTATTTCTATGACTATGCATCATTCAACATGATGAACTATTACGAGTTCGTTAGCGATCAATATGCTTCCTTGTTTGTTGTACACCACTTCGATGGTTTCTTCCTGGATAAAATCCCGTTGCTTCGTAAACTCAAATGGCGTGAGGTGGCGAGCTTGCGGGCGGTTTATGGTGGTTTGTCGAAGGGAAACCAAAACCTATTGAAAAACCCGAATGCCATCGGGTCGCTGTCGGCCAAGCCCTACGTGGAGACTGGATTCGGCATCGAGAACATCTTCAAGATACTGAGGTTCGATTTCATGTACCGGCTGTCCTATCTGGATAATCCTGATATTGCCAAATTCGGTGTGAGGGGTGGACTGCAGATCACATTCTGATGATGGATAATTTTACTGATTCGTGTAACTTCGCCTTAAGTTTTAAATTCATCTCATGCGTCTTCGCGCCGAAAGCCTGATCAAACGTTATAAAAGCCGTATTGTGGTCGATCACGTATCCATTCACGTCGACCAAGGGGAGATTGTTGGCCTTTTAGGACCTAATGGAGCCGGTAAGACCACTACTTTTTACATGACGGTTGGGCTGATCAGGCCCAATGAGGGTAAGATTTTTTTGGATGACCGTGAAATCACCTCGGAGCCGATGTATAGAAGGGCCCAATTGGGCGTCGGTTATTTGGCTCAGGAAGCATCGGTTTTTCGCAAACTGAGTGTGGAGGACAACATCAGCGCGGTTCTGGAGATGACCAATAAGTCGCCTGCGGAGCAACAGGAGAAACTGGAAACGCTGTTGGATGAGTTTGGCTTACAACGAATCCGCAAAAACCGTGGTGACCTTTTATCAGGTGGAGAACGAAGAAGAACGGAAATAGCCCGCGCCCTGGCAGTTGATCCTAAGTTCATTTTGTTGGATGAACCATTTGCAGGCGTAGACCCTATCGCCGTTGAGGATATTCAGCAGATTGTGGCTGGACTCAAGCGAAAAAACATCGGTATTTTGATCACCGATCATAATGTTCATGAAACCTTGTCGATCACCGACAGGGCATACTTGCTTTTTGAAGGCCGGATTTTGAAAGAGGGTACGGCGCGAGATCTTGCAGAAGATGAACAGGTGCGACGCGTATATCTCGGCCAGAATTTCACTTTGAGGTCCTAGTGGGCCTCTAGCCAATTGACACCCGTTCCGATTTCCACCTCCAAAGGAACATTCATTTGAATGGCGTTGACCATGCATTCACGAATGATTGGCTTTACCACCTCCAGTTCTTCCAAGGCAACGTCGAAAACCAATTCATCATGCACCTGCAGAATCATTTTTGACTTGAACCCTCGTCCTTCAAATTCACGATGGATATTGATCATGGCCACTTTAATGAGATCAGCAGCAGAGCCTTGAATGGGTGCGTTGATGGCGTTACGCTCGGCAAATCCGCGGACTACGGCATTGGCTGAATTGATATCACGCAAATACCTCCTACGACCCAAAATGGTTTCAACATATCCGTTTTGGCGGGCCGATTCAATACTGCCATCCATATAGCTTTTAATCGTGGGGAACTCCCTGAAGTAATTATCGATGATGTTTGCGGCCTCTTTTCTGGCGATGTTCAGTCGTTGGGAAAGTCCGAAAGCACTGATGCCGTAGATGATTCCGAAATTCACCATCTTGGCATTTCGGCGCATTTCAGAGGTAACTAAATCCAATGGAACGCCATATACTTTTGCAGCGGTTGAAGTGTGGATGTCGATCCCGTTTTTGAAAGCTTCAATCATGCCTGCATCCTTACTGAATTCGGCAATGATTCGCAGTTCAATCTGGGAGTAGTCGGCCGACAATAGGATGAAATTCTTGTTCCGCGCCACAAACGCTTTGCGAACCTCACGTCCACGCTCCGTACGGATGGGTATGTTTTGCAAATTGGGATTGTTAGAACTCAGTCTGCCCGTAGCCGCTACAGCCTGCTGGTAGGAGGTGTGAATGCGTCCCGTACGCGGATTCACCATGTCGGGTAAGGTATCTACGTACGTGTTTTTGAGTTTCACCAGTTGTCGGTAATCGAGCACCTGTTGTACCACGGGATGACGGTCAATCATCTTGGAGAGCACGTCTTCCCCCGTCGCATATTGACCGGTTTTGGTCTTTTTCGCTTTCGGGTCTATTTTCAATACATCGAATAACATTTCGCCCAATTGTTTGGGTGAGGCGATATTGAATTTCATACCGGCAGATGCATAAACATCCTTTTCAGCTTCGGCTATTTCCTTCTCTAATTGATGCGAGAACTCGTGTAATGCGTTTGGATCAATGGCCACCCCTTCGGTTTCCATACTCGCCAGTACGGGTATCAAGGGCATCTCCACGTCATCAAACAGCTTGGTAAGATTGCTTTCGTTCAGTTTTGGTTCCAAGGCATGACGTAGCTGTAAGGTGATATCGGCATCTTCCACGGCATAATCCTTCACTTTCTCCACATTCACCGCACGCATGCTGATCTGATCCGATTTCTTGGAGCCGATCAGTTCATCGATTTTGATGGTTTTGTAGTGAAGGTAAACCTCGGCCAACAGATCCATGTTGTGTCGCATGTCCGGTTCGATCAGGTAGTGTGCAACCATGGTATCAAAAAGCGGCCCGGAAAGCCTCGTCTCATACCATCGCAACATCATCATGTCATATTTGATGTTTTGTCCGGTCTTTCCAATGGAATTGTTTTCGAAAAGCGGTTTGAATTCATCCACGATGGCACGCGCTTCCTCATAGTTGTCTGGCAATGGTACATACCAGCCTTCATGTGGACGGATGGAAAACGAAAGGCCCACGAGCTCCGCCTTGTTGGCATCGATATCGGTGGTTTCTGTGTCGAATGAGAAGGAAGTGCAATTGCGTAATGCTTCCAACAGGTTCAAGCGCTTTTCCTGTGTATCGCACAAATGGTATTGGTGCGGTGTGGAATGGATGTCTTGTAAAGCAACGGCGCCCGCCGCCTCTGGGTCTTCGGATGCTGATATCGGTGACCCCATGGGCATCGATCCGAATAAGTCCTGTTGTACCGGAGCCTGCGTGGTGATGGCAACTTCCTCCTCCAGCACTTTCTTGGCCAATGCCCGAAACTCCAATTCTGTGAATACCTCTCGGAGCAAATCCTTGTCTGGTGACTCCAGTCGCAATGATGGCTCATCGAAAGGCACCGGAACATCTGTGATGATCGTGGCCAATTTTTTTGACATGATGGCGAGATCGGCATGCTCCCTGACTTTTTCGCCTAGTTTGCCTTTGATGTTTTCGGCGTTTGCAATCACATTTTCAACGGACCCGAACTCCGCCACCAGTTGCTTGGCTGTTTTTTCACCGACTCCGGGGATGCCCGGTATGTTATCGGCACTATCGCCCCACAACCCCAGTATGTCAATTACCTGACTGACTTCTTTGATTTCAAATTTTTGTAGGATCTGTGGAATCCCCAGAATTTCCGCACCCGAACCGAAGGAAGCAGGACGATACATGAAAATATGCTCGCTCACCAATTGACCGAAGTCCTTGTCAGGGGTCATCATGTAAACC
>JBMTLM010000252.1:0-3640 GCA_049431185.1 Bacteroidia bacterium
TGACCCATTCCCTTATAACCAATAACCAACAACTATGGATGCCAAAAAAATAACCACCAACACCCTGCTCGAAATGAAACGTCGGGGAGAGAAGATATCGATGCTGACGGGTTATGACTTTTCACTGGCGCGGATATTGGATGACGCGGGGATTGATGTGATATTGGTGGGCGATTCGGCCTCCAATGTGATGGCTGGACATGAGACCACCTTACCAATCACCCTTGACCAGATGATTTACCATGCCTCGTCGGTGGTGAGGGCAGTGAAGCGCGCTTTGGTTGTGGTTGATCTTCCCTTCGGATCCTACCAGGGCAATTCGAAAGAGGCTTTGAACTCCGCCATTCGCATCATGAAAGAATCAGGTGCACATGCTGTCAAGCTTGAAGGAGGGGCAGAGATCATTGAATCCGTTACAAGGATCTTATCCGCCGGAGTGCCTGTGATGGGCCACTTGGGACTAACGCCTCAATCCATCTACAAATTTGGCACCTACGTGGTGCGTGCTCGTGAAGATGCGGAAGCACAAAAACTGATTGATGACGCACACTTATTGGAGCAAGCCGGTTGCTTCGCCATCGTATTGGAAAAAATACCAGCCACACTGGCGGGCAAAGTGGCCCAACAAGTGCAAACGCCCATCATTGGCATCGGTGCCGGCAACCAAGTGGACGGACAAGTGTTGGTTTTACACGACATGCTGGGCATCAATAAGGAATTCAATCCACGGTTTTTGCGCAGATACGCCGACTTATATGGTACCATTCATGAAGCTACGGCATCCTACATCCGTGATGTGAAGAGTCGTGATTTTCCGAATGACAAAGAACAATATTGATTTTTAGGCGGTGTCGGAATTACAAGTACTGTACGAAGACAACCATTTGATCGCTGTGAACAAGCGGCCCGGGGATATCGTACAAGGTGATAAAACCGGAGATGAACCGTTGAGTGAAATCGTTAAGCGCTATATCGGATCGAAATACCAAAAACCAGGTGCAGTGTTCCTCGGCACCATTCACCGGATTGATCGTCCCGTAAGCGGCGTGGTGTTGTTTGCACGAACCAGCAAAGCATTGGAGCGCATGAACGAACAGTTTCGATCGCGCGAGGTCCAAAAAACCTATTGGGCCGTCTCACAAAAAACGCCTGACCCAACAGAAGGAAAATTGGTTCACTACCTGGTGAAAAAGGAATCGTTGAACAAGTCTTTCGCTTCATTGCATGAAAGCCCGGGTTCATCACGATGCGAACTCGACTATCGCGTGTTGGCCTTGACCGAAAGATACACCTTGGTGGAAGTTCTTCCCCTCACTGGTCGACATCATCAAATACGCGTGCAGTTATCGACCATCGGATGTCCCATCAAAGGGGATCTGAAATACGGCGCCAAACGCAGCAATCCCGATGGATCCATCCACCTGCATGCCCGAAAACTGGAATTCCTGCATCCCGTTACCAAGGAACCTATCTCCATCGAAGCCAAAGTGCCGAAAGATAATTTGTGGGAGGATTTGGAGAAGATGGTGACAGGGAATCGGTGACCAGTGACCAGTGACCAGAGACCGGTGACCGGTTTTTAAACATACAAACACAAATAAAAAATTATTATATTCCTCCTATGAAAACCACAATTTACATCTGGTTGTTGCTTATTAACTCGATGCACGTTATGGGGCAGGTTACAACGCAAAGCACTACGCCTTCACAGCAAAACACGGGTGAACCTTTGGCGGGGCTTAGGAAAGCGGGAACGGGTGACATCAATCCGGGAACACCGTTAATGTTGAACCCGGATGTCACACCCATTTACCTGGAAGGAAAAACACTGTTGACTGCTGATGATTTCATGAAGTACATGATGACCAACGACTATATGCCGGAGCCATATGTAGACGACAGCAAAACCGTTAAGGCCTTTGTACTTCGCAAATCCACAGAGGAGGAAAAAGCCATGATGCAACAAATGATGCAAAAAGGTCCGCAAGGAGGGCCCATGCCCAATGAAATGGTCGGTCAAAGATCTCCTGCATTCAACGTTACAGACCTGAATGGAACATCCTATTCCAACGAAAATTTAAAAGGCAAGGTCACCGTATTGAATTTTTGGTTCATCGAGTGCAAACCGTGTGTCATGGAAATGCCCGACTTGAATAAACTCGCCCAAAAATATGAGGGGAAAGAGGTCGTTTTCCTAGGCATTGCCACCAACAAAGAGACTCCACTGAAAGAGTTCCTTGCAAAAACCCCGTTTAGATATCACATCGTTGCCGACGGCCGCAAGACATCTACCGCATTTAAAGTAGAGGCCTACCCTACCCATGTCATTATTGATCAAAATTCCAATGTGGCACATATCGCAGTTGGTGCTGGCCAGGATATCGTAGAAGTACTGGATGAAAAGATCATGGGGCTCCTGAAGCCTTGATCAGCAGAATCACTGGCCCAAAAGTCGATCTTAAATGTTGGAAGAGCTGAAAAAACTAATTCCCTAATGTTTCACAAGCCTGGAAGCGTATTCTAAATTTTGACCAAATCTCAATAGATACAAGCCGCTTTTCAAATCTGATAAATTAAATGTCATCGTTGCTGCAACATGCTCCACAGACCGGACCTCTCTTCCCGTCATATCCATCACTACCACACGGCCGCGCTGCACATCATCGCTGATTTGTAGTTGGAAGATACCTTCGGATGGATTAGGCCATATGCTCCACTGATCTTCGGTGGTTTCGGTTAGACTTGCGGTGCCCAGCACTTCAATATAGCAGCTTTTCACAAGAGAATCCGACCCGAAGGCATTGGCAACCGTTAATTGAACGGGGTATATACCTGCGATTCCATAGGTGATGCCTGAAGGATTGGTGGCGCCAGAAGAAGTCAAGTTTGCACCTGGAAAACTCCATGACCAAGAAGTCGGAGCGAAAGAGCTTTGATCAAAAAAATCAATCGGCTGTCCAACATTTACTGTCCGGTTGGATACGAAAAAATCAGCCACAGGCTTCATCAAGTTTGGAGTTTGCAGGGCGGTGATCTGATTACCTGCAGCGGTTAACACCATGATGCCATCCTTCGACAACGACATGTTGTTGTAGGTGTTCGCACCAAACCCGTATTGCCATTTGATGGTTTGCAAGTCGGGGGTAAATGCATAATACGTTCCAAGTTGGGTATTGGCATAAACGGTTCCGTCGTATCCGATTGAAATGAAGCCCTGATCAAATACCACCACAGATGTATTGATCACCTGTCCAGTGGCATGGCTCAATCGCTTGATCCTGTCGTCATCAAATATATAGATGCTGCTGTCTGGGCCAATACTGATGTTGCCAGATAAATTGGTTCCCGTAGTGGTTTGGGGTACATAGTTCCAAACTGGCACCACTGCGTTACCCACATCCTCATAAGCGAAGAAGTTGCCCCCATCACGCCAGAAATAAATGCGGTTTTCGGGACCCAATGCGATGGGGTTTTCCTGGTCAGGATCGCCTGGCAAAGGAAGCGATTCATACAGGGTTATTCCTGTTTCCATATCGAGTGCCGAAAGCACAATAGGTTGAAAAATGGCTCCTGTAAGGCGATAGATGCGATTACTCGTGGCTGCCAATCCCACTGCAGGCCCGATGGCAATGAGTTCGTT
>JBMTLM010000253.1:0-3635 GCA_049431185.1 Bacteroidia bacterium
CCACCAAACGCATTGGCAAACACGACGCCGGTCAGCGTTAGGTCGATATCGTTGGTCTTGCCGTCGTAGCCTGCATGCTCGATGGCATCCGCCGATACGGTCACGGCCCACAATTGGCAAGGGTCGATTTGAGGAAGCGTACCGGGAGGTTGCCGCCAACGTCGCCAGTCGAACTCTGCATCGCTAACAACAGCCCCGATTTTGGTGTAGGAAAAGCCATCGGTATGGCTTACGTTCCCTCTTCGTTTGCTGCCGAAAACTCGGAAATATTTATCTCAATTCGTGATAAGAGTTTAAAGGCTAAAGTGGTAAAGCTTCCCTTTTACAAGAGTTGATGGCTGAATGTAGAATGCCATTAAAATCGAGTTATTTTTGCATGCTTTGATTCGACAATGAAAAATACCATAGACGTTTGTTTTTCCCCTGCCATGCTGCCCCTCTATGATTACAAAGGAGCCGTGGTAGTGGTGATTGATGTGCTTCGAGCCACTTCATCTATGTGCATCGCCTTTGAAAATGGCGTACGAAGCATTGTGCCGGTGGCCACATTGGAGGAGAGCATGGCTTATAGGGCAAAGGGTTTCCTTGTTGGAGCAGAGCGAAAAGGTGAAAAAGTGGATGGATTTGATTTGGGTAACTCTCCATTCAGTTTCATGGGTGACATGGTCAAAGGCCGTGATATTGCATTGACCACCACCAACGGAACCCAGGCCATCAAAGCCGCTGAAGGGGCTGCAGTGATAGCCGTGGGCTCGTTTCTGAACCTGGATGCTTTGTGCCAATGGTTACTGAAACAAAACAAGAACGTGGTGTTGTTGTGTTCAGGTTGGAAAAACGCCTTCAATTTGGAGGATACTTTGCTGGCCGGTGCTGTTTGCGAACAATTACACGATTTCTTCGGCTATACAGATCACCGTGATGCTGCCATCGCAGCGAAATCATTGTATCAAATTGCTAAAAACGATTTGCTTGGTTTTTTGGAACACTCATCCCACCGGCATCGTTTGGCAAAATTGCAAATAGAGGAGGACGTTCAGTTCTGTTTAACCCTGAATCAAACGACTGCGGTGCCGGTATTAATGGGTGAGGCATTGGTGCGTGCATAGTTTTCATACTTTTCAATTGTATTCATTTTTGTTTACTCCCATCAATTTTTTCATTTTCCATGATGAGGCTTTTCTACTTATTGTTTTTCTTGGTTTTTAACCTTCATCATGCCTGTTCATGGGGGTTTCTGGCACACCGGCAAATTAATAGGTTAGCGGTTTACTGTCTGCCTCCTGAGTTGTTCGGTTTTTTTAAATATCAAATCGATTTTGTGGCAACTCATGCCGTGAATCCTGATAAACGACGATACGCGGTAGAGGGAGAGGCGGCCTGTCACTATATTGATTTGGATCGATATGGTCCCAATCCATTGGATAGCATACCTCAGCGATGGACAGATGCCGCTGAAAAGTTTACACAAGATACCTTAATGGCTCATGGAATCGTTCCTTGGGCCGTTCAGCGTACCTACTATCGATTGGTGGATGCTTTTTCAGACAGAAACCCTTCCCTCATTTTACGTTATGCCGCCGACCTTGGTCATTACGTAGGAGATGCCCACGTTCCACTGCACACCACGTCCAACTACAATGGACAGAAAACAAATCAGCATGGCATTCATGGACTGTGGGAGTCGCGGATTCCTGAAATCTCATTGGAATCATACCTGCTGATGCCCGGACGTTGTGCATACGTTGACGATCCGTTAAAGGAAATTTGGAAAGTGGTTGCCGAGAGCCATCGGCTTTTGGATACCGTGTTGACTTTTGAAAGGGACTTGAGCGTTCAATTTCCTGAAGATCAAAAATACACCTACGAACTACGAGGGTCCAATGCGGTACGGGTTTATTCTGCTGCCTTTGCTTTGGCTTATGAGCAATCCATGGAAGGTATGGTGGAACGCAGGATGATGGAATCCATCCGCGTGACGGCTTCCCTATGGTATAGTGCATGGTTGCTGGCGGGTCAACCTAACCTGGAGCCGTTTATTGGTTGGAAACCTAACGAAGTTGATCAAAATCAATTGAAGTCAGAGGAAGAGAGCTGGCTTCATCGTATATTTAACGTTCCTGAACACAATCATGAATAACCATGGAAAGAAATTTCAACCCCGTTGAATACAATCGTAAGGCGTGGGATGGCTTGGTCCAGATCGGAGACCGGTGGACCATTCCTTGTTCCGATTCGGATATTGAAAAAGCTAAAAAGGGGTTGTTGGATTTGGTGCTTACGCCTTGTCAAAAAGTACCCGCACATTGGTATCCTCCCAAGGGATCGCGTATTTTGGCATTGGCAAGTGGTGGAGGGCAACAGGTTCCGCTGTTGGCAGCTGCCGGATACCAGGTCGTTTCGTTTGACAATTCCGCTGCGCAATTAAATCAGGACGCCGTTACTGCCAACCGTTTTGGATTGCACATCGAATGCGTGCAAGGAGACATGAATGATCTGTCGGTTCTGCCCGAATCCGGTTTCGATGCGGTATTCAATCCGTGCTCTACCGGTTTTGTACCAGACGTGGCGAACGTATACCAACAGGTCGGACGCGTTTTGCGGAAGGGCGGACATTTCATGACGGGCTTTGTAAAGCCGGTTTATTACCTCTTTGATATTGACTTGCTGGATAAGGGTGAATTCAAGTTGAAATATAAGCAACCTTACAGCGACTTGCGATCTTTAAACGATGAAGAATTGTACAGGTTCGTCGGATCGAATCAGCCGGTGGTTTTTGGTCACAGCATGACGGCTCATTTGAAAGGTCAATTGGATGCCGGTTTGCAGCTGATTGATATGTTTGAAGATTATTGGGGAGAGGGAAATCCAATCGATGAACATTTGCCATCGTTTATGGCCACTTTATCAATTCGCGCTTAGGGCTATCTTTGTAATCAAATAACCGTGAGCGAACACCGTCTACCATCATACAAAACCACATGTGGAACAGATGTTTCCATGGCAGCTGATTATCTGCGTGAAGGCATGGTGGTTGCCATTCCTACGGAAACGGTTTATGGCTTGGCTTGTAATGCATTTGATGAAAAAGCAGTCGCTGAGGTTTTTAGATTGAAGAACAGACCCTTTTTCGATCCGCTGATTGTACATGTATCAGGCAGGGATGTTGTGAGTCTTATAACTAGTAAGATTCCTGATATGGCCATCAAACTCATGGATGCTTTTTGGCCAGGACCATTGACGCTGTTGTTGCCTAAAAAACCTTCGGTGCCTGATTTGGTGACATCCGGTTTGGATACGGTGGCAGTTAGGATGCCATCTCACCCGTTGGCTGTGGAGTTGTTATCCAAGCTTGATTTTCCATTGGCAGCTCCGAGTGCCAATCCTTTCGGTTATGTGAGCCCGACTGCTGCCGAACATGTGTTGCAGCATTTTTCAGGATCTATTCCTTATGTATTGGATGGCGGGCCATGTGATGTAGGTGTTGAGTCCACCATTGTCGGTTTTGAATTGGATGACGTTGTAGTTTACAGGTTGGGCGGAGTAAGTGTTGAATCGCTGACTGCAGTTGCAGGTAATGTGGTTGTCAGGTCAATGTCAACCAACATGCCTGCTGCACCAGGCATGTTAAAAAGCCA
>JBMTLM010000254.1:0-3633 GCA_049431185.1 Bacteroidia bacterium
CGGCGGCGAAGATAAATGCCTCCAAACCTGCGCCTGCCACTTGGGCGTGGAAGGGATTGTTTTTAAGGATACCATAGGCACCCAATCCTGCCAATATGGGCAAGGAATACAAACCGTTACCCAAAGGCTCAATGATGTATCCGCTTGCCTGGACAACGCTGCGTTTTCGAACGTCTTCACACAATTCATGAACCGTTTGATCGAACTGGAGGGCAATGAAAGTACCTGCCGTGATTCCAACACACGCGGCCCAATCACCTTGCTTCCAACGCATGGGTTCGGTCAGCATGGTACCGGCATCCTGCACCAAATATCGCATATATCCATTGGATGATTGTGCAACAGCGGCGAAATGCAAAAAAAACAAAAACACCCAGGCGAGTGTGTGACGAGCAATGCGTTGGATACTATCCCGCATGTTTATAGGCCTTTGGATTTCGCTTCGTTCCAATAAACATCCATCTCGTCCAATGTCATGTCGCGGAGAGCTTTGCCGTTGGCACGGGCTGCATTTTCGAGATATTGGAATCGTGCAATGAATTTCAAGTTGGTGCGCTCTAAGGCTTCATCAGGATTCACCTCCAGGAAGCGAGACAGGTTCACCATCGAGAACATCAGGTCGCCAAACTCGGCACGCATCCGATCGGTGTTGCCGGACCGGATTTCGGCGCGCAGCTCACGCAATTCTTCCTCCACTTTATCGAGCACCTGCTCCTGCTGTTCCCAATCAAAACCAGCCGACCGAGCCTTGTCCTGAACGCGCATGGCTTTTATCAACGATGGTAAGGATTTCGGGACGCCTTCCAACACTGATTTTTTACCTTCCTTCAGTTTCAACTGCTCCCAGTTACGCGCCACCTCGCCGGCATCCTGCACCTTCACTTCCCCGTAAATATGCGGGTGACGATGTATCAGTTTTTCACAAACCTGGTCAATGACCGACTGAATGTCAAACGAGCCTTGTTCGGAACCGATTCGGGCATAAAAAACGATGTGTAACAGGATATCGCCTAACTCTTTTCTAACTTCCTCCTGATCGCCGTCGAGAATGGCGTCGGCCAATTCATAGACCTCCTCGATGGTCAGGTGCCGTAAGGTTTCCATGGTTTGGGCCTTATCCCACGGGCATTGCTCACGCAATTCATCCATGATTTTCAGCAGCCGGCCGAACGCTACGAGTTTGGGGTCTGTTTGATTCATCCTACGGCAAAAGTAAGGAATCCTCTGCAGCCCTTTCTATATTTGCATATGCTCCGCCGGAATCTTGTTGTTTGCCTGCTGCTCTTGTGGAGCCCCGCCATCGCGCAATACGATTTGACGCTTACCGGACATCGGGGACATTTATTGGCACACAGACCTTTGGTGGAGGGCCTTCGCCAAGACCCTGTGCGTGGAGTTGACCTTTCCGTGTCGCACCGTACAAGAGGCCAACAGGATTGGCACCACGCTTACAACTTTCCTACCATAGGCCTCTATGCCGGCTTTTGGAACTTAGGAAACCGCGAAAAACTGGGTTCCGCCACTGCGCTGATTCCTTACATCGATTTTCCGCTCATAGGCAATGGTCAATCAGGTTTGACGCTGCAATTCGGATGGGGAATGGGGTTTATGGAAAAAAAGTTCGATGCCGAAAACAACTACAAAAACACGGCCATCGGTTCCCGATTCAACAATGCACTGTTATTACATCCCAAATACCGATTTGCGTTGATGCCCTCCCTTGACATGTCATTGGGCATCTCCCTGACCCACTACAGCAACGGCAGTTATGAAACCCCAAATCTGGGCATCAATATGGCATCGTTTACCTTGGGCCTCACTGGAAAATTTTACAAGGATACCATACCGTCGCCGCAAAGACAAACCATTGCAAGAGAGCAAACAGCGGAATGGCTGCTGTTTGGGTCCGTATTTGCGAAGGAAGTTGCTCCTGCGGATGGAAAAAAATACGGAGTAGCCACTTTGATGACTGAACGCCTTTGGCGACGCACTCCCAAGATTTCATTTGGCGTGGGCGGCGATGTTTTCCTGAACGGAGCCTTGGTGCGTCGCGATAATTACAATGCCGACGAGGGCATTACGGAGCTCATACGCTCAGGCATACACGGAACATTGGGAATGCATGTAGGTAAAACCATGCTGATCCTTTCCATGGGCGGTTATGTATATTCGGGCATCGTAGGCGAGTCCTTCTATCACCGGTTTGGACTGCGTTACCGCCTCTCTGAGCGGTGGCTGGCCTGTATGCACGTTAAATCGCATTGGGGCAAGGCCGACTTCATGGAATTCGGAGTGGCTCGAAGCTGGAAGCGCTCAAACACTAAAAAGCAGCTAAATTAGCGGTACCATACATGAAGCGATTTTCCATCATTACCGTTTTGCTGTTGACAACGCTGCTTGCTTCTTGTGGCGAGGATCCGTTTTGCAACTGCCTTCAATCATCGGGCAAAATCTCCTCTGAAGAACGTGCAGTGGAACCTTTTGTCACCTTGGAGCCCTTCAACAACATCAGTGTCATCTTGCACCATAGCACCAACCATTTCGTGCGTGTCAATTGCCCCGAAAACCTGATGGACGGTATCGAGACCGATGTTGAAAACGGTGTTTTGAGGATTCGCAACAACAACCGATGCAACTGGATGCGCAATCCTGGAAACGAGTTTGTGGTGGAAGTTTATTCCCCCGAAGTGCAAAACATCATTTGCAGGACGGTTGGTGACATCGTTTGCCGCGACACCCTTCGCACCCGTGTTTTCACTGCAGAAAGCTGGGATGGCTACGGCACCATCGACCTGAAGTTAGATTGCGAAGAAACCTACCTCAAGATCCACACCGGACCGGTTGACATCATTGCCAATGGCATCAGCCAATACACTTACCTTTACAACACGGGCAACGGTTACATACGTGCCAATGGCTTATCATCCAACGATGCATTTGTGATGTCGCGCAGTACAGGTGACTGTTATGTGAACAGCCGTAACAGCCTCAAGGTGAAAATCGAATATCAAGGCGATATATATTATTCCGGACAGCCAACATCGATCGAACAAGACATTTCAGGATCGGGAAAACTGATTGCATACTGAACTCGACATGATCAAGCACCTACGGTTTGTCCTCAACCATTTCATTTTCTGGCTTTGTTTTTTTGCGATTTTTCGTGTTATGATGCTGGCCTTGTCGTTCGACTTTTCACAAGGAATACCGCTCTCCGAAGTGCTAGGCGTGTTTTGGCAAGGGATACGACTTGACTTATCCGCAGCGGCATACCTGTTCATCCTCCCTTTGTTGCTGATTCCATTCATCGGAGGCAACTTACACAACCAATTATTAGGATGGATTCAAAACTATTATCGGGTGGTAACCGTCATTTGCACGTTGCTTTGTTTGGCCAATGCCGTTATCTACCGGTTCTGGGGGACACTGCTCAACGTTCGGGCATTGGAATTCGCCTTGTACCCGAAGGAAATGCTCGCCTCCATCTCCAACCTGCAACTCATCCTGATAGTGGTGGCCCTTGTGATAGCTTGCATCATGACGGGAGTGTTGCGCAAAAAAATATTGGATGATGCCCTTCAACAATTACCGGCAGGCATTACCACGTCTGTGGTCTCGTTCTTGATACTGATT
>JBMTLM010000255.1:0-3622 GCA_049431185.1 Bacteroidia bacterium
TCAAAAAATCTTCTTTGTATAAAAAGATTTTGTGCTTTTCATATGCAAATCCATCATCTTTAAAACGCTTCTTACTCTCAGTAATTGTCAAGTAATAATCGTTAGATCTAGTGGACTTTACATCAAAAAAGTAAGTCCGTTTACCGGCTCTTACCGCCTTGGCAAACAAATCACTGCGCTGGTCATTATTGTCGAATTCAGCCATAGTAAACGTATTGGTTTGAGACAAAGCTAAAAGAAAATCAAGAGTTTGGCAAAGGCAATTGGCAAATTGTGAGGAAGTAATTCACAATCCTCCTCAGCTACCGGAAGAGGCCTCAAGTCGCTGTTTTTCAAACATTTCAAAATAAAAGCCTTGATTTTTCATCCATTCGACATGAGAATCATGCTCGACAATTCGACCTTGATCCAATACCAAAATCGTATCGGCAGCCATTACGGTGGAAATACGGTGACTGATATAAATAGTGGTTCTTCCGTTGGTGTTCCGATCCAAGGAGCTTAATATTTTTTCCTCTGTTAGCGTATCCACTGCAGAAAGGCAATCATCCAGGATCAACAGCTTGGGGGACCTGATGAGGGCACGTGCCAGTGAAATCCGCTGCTTTTGTCCGCCCGACAGTGTTATGCCTCGCTCCCCTACCATGGTAGCATAACCTTCCGGAAAGGATTTGATGTCGTGGGCCACACAAGCGGCCTCGGCCGCTTCCAAAACCAATTGTTCCAGGTTGGCATTGGTTGGAAGATCCGTCAACCCGAATGATATGTTGTCGGAAACCGATTCACTAAACAAGAACACTTCTTGGGGTACGAAACCGGTTTGACGACGGAAGGCCTGTAACGAAACGTTTTTCAAGTCGACGCCATCCATAAGAACGGAACCACTCGATGGATCACAAAACCGCATCATTAAAAGTGCTAAGGTAGATTTACCCGAACCGGTTCCTCCTGTTATGGCCAACGACTTGCCAGGCTCAACCACAAATGATATGTTTTGAAGCACAGGTATGTCGGTGTTAGGGTACTTGAATGACACGTTCTTGAATTCCATTCCGCCTTTCAACTGAAACGGCTGGCCCATATCAGGATTGATGTCGGGCTTTGTATCTAAAAACTCATTGATGCGTTTTTGCGATGCGGCCGCCCTTTGCACGAGGGAAACCACCCAACCTAATGCGGCCACAGGCCACGTAAGCAGGTTGACATAAATCACAAACTCCGCTATGTTACCCAAGGTAATTTGTCCTAGCGTCACCATATACCCTCCCACGGCAACGGTGATAATGGTGCTCATACCGATCAGCACCACCAGCGAAGGATGGAACAATGCGTTGGTGCGGACCAGATCCATGGAGACGGCCCGGTATCGGTCAGCCAATGACTTGAAATCGCGTTCCAGATGGCGTTCTGAGGCATAGGACTTGAGCACCCGGATTCCTGAAAAAGACTCCTGCACGAATGTGGACATGTCGGAAAGACCGGCTTGAACACGCTCGCTCTTTCGGTTGATGATTCGTTCCACACGGTAAATCACCAAAGACAAGATTGGCAATGGAACCAACGTAAGTAAGGTAAGTGTTGGATTGACTTGGATCATAGCCGAGATTACCAGCACCATGGTAACAGCCAGGTTTACGGTATACATGACCGCTGGACCTACATAAGACCTTACGCGCCCTACATCCTCACTGATCCTGTTCATCAAATCGCCCGTGCTATTCTTGGAATAAAAGGCATAATCCAGTTTTTGATAATGGTCATAGATTTCATTTTTCATGTCGTACTCTACGTGGCGAGAGGCAACGATGATCGTTTGTCGCATGAGAAACATAAAAAAGCCCTTCAATAAGGCCATGGCCAACACCAATAAGCCAAATACGAGTAGGTTGAAGGAGATGGCACTCGCAACAAGTTTATGTAACTCAAAACCGTTGGTGAGCCGATACCAGTCAATTTGTGTATCTGCTGCGTCCATGGCATAACGAATCAGTTTTGCAGGAATGATACCGAACACGTTGGATATCGCTACAAACAAAACACCCCCTAAAAACCTCCATTTATATTTGAGAAAGTATTTATTGAGGCTGGCGAGAGGGCTGATCTGGGATGGCACGTTAAGTCGGATACGGTTGCTAAATTAGTTAGATTTGCGATAGTGATGGATTTCAATCAAAACAGCAGCCACATGCGTATATCGATACCCGTATTTTTCTTGCTTGCGTTGATGTGCTCCTGTAAGGGCCCTTTTGAAGTCTCCAACCCCACCATTTCATCCAATAGTGTTTCATTGGATCTGTCTGCCCAAAAACTAACAAAGGTTCCCGAGAGCGTTGCAAACATGCGCGAATTGAAGAAACTTGTTTTGTTTCGGAACAATATCGATTCCGTACCGGCTTTCATCGGTGGCATGGACTCACTTCAAAAACTTTCGTTTAAGTCTAACAAATTGGTTCATATAGATTCCAACGCAATGGACCTACCGTCGTTGAAGGAACTTGATTTACGATTCAATCAATTGGAGGCCATTCCAGATGGCTTTGGAGGCATGACCGAATTGGAAGTTGTGGATTTACGCAACAACCGATTGAAATCACTTCCAGGCTCCATCGGAGCATTGAAAAGCCTGGAGTTCTTGTACCTGTCCGACAACGATCTTCGTTCCCTCCCATCCACCTTACTCGCATTGCCTAAATTGAAATTTCTTGTAATTGGCCGTAATTCCATTGATGGTCGCCTACCGGATTGGATTTGTGAAATGCCCAACCTCATTGAGTTGGATGTTTCGGGATGTTGCGAAGACAACCGATTGCCAGAAGGCCTGAACCGCCTACGCAACCTGGAACTGCTGACCGTTTCCCCTTATCAAGTATTGCCCAACAATTTGGGCAAAGGGAATTCGCGACTACGAGTGCGGGTAAAATAATTACTAAGAGCTCTTAGGTGTTTCGAAACCTAATAAAGAAATTGATCCAGGCAAGTCGGCTAAGCCGGAACGTGAGCGGAGTCAAAACAAGGCCAAGCAATACGGCAACACCGATCATCCACCAAACATTGAAGTCGCTACCTGCTAATACTAGAAATGCAACCCAAACGGAAACCATGATGGCCACATTGATGGCATAGCTCACATACATGGCGCCAAAATAGTATCCGGGCTCTTGTTCAAAAGACAAATCACAACGGCTACATTTTTCATGCATAAAGGAAAATCCCTTGAAATTGAATGCGCTATTGTTCACAAAAAAGTCACCTTCATGGCACCGAGGGCACTTGTTGTGAATCACACTGTACAGCTTGTTTCCTTTCGTTATCATCATACAAACAAAGGTAACTACACACCTTATTCGACTTTGGCGACTTAGGTTACATGGCCTGAGCTACCGCTTAATTTTAACCAAAAACACCTGTTTTTCAATAATTTAAAAATCACAAAGATTGATCAACAATTGATATAGGAAAACTACTTTTGGCAACTTATTTAACATTCACTTAACATATTCAAACGTCATGTCCATCCCCTTACTCAAGTATTTCATCCCTCAAGACCGTCACTTTTTCCCATTATTTGATAAGGCCGCCACTAATCTTAAAGAGGGCGACAAAGCCATCGTGGAGCTTCTGA
>JBMTLM010000256.1:0-3616 GCA_049431185.1 Bacteroidia bacterium
CATCGTTCATTGTAATGGTCTTTGATTTTCAATCGTCGATCGTCCATCATCCATCGTCAATCGTCCAACATCCATCATCTATTGCCCATCCCCAAACAACAATATACTTTGTATCTTCGTTATCATATAAATTATATTCCCATGAAAAATACACTTTATGTTTTGTTTGCTACACTGATGATTTTTTCCTGTGCTTCCCCACCTTTAGATGAAGCCCAATCAAAAGCCATTGCCGAGAAACATTTGACCGAATCTTCGGCTCGTTTTTATGATGGTGTGTTGCAATTGTATGATCCTGCTTTCTTGGAATCAGAGCCCGCTGATGTGAAAGTTCAGAAATTAGAGAAGCTAAATGACGTCTTAGGTCCTGTAGAAGAGATCAAGTTCATTCAATCTACCGATATCAAGGAAGTCGGGGTGCCCCGGCAATTGAAGTTGGAATATGAGGTTCGGCACGTCAATGCACTTACCAAGGAAACCTTTATCATCGTAGAGGGTGAGGGCGGCTATAAAATCGCCGCATACAATGTAGAACAGCTTTAATTCAATGGCTGTGGGTTCGGTACTTACGGACGCCAGAATCCCCTGTTGTGCCTATCATCGGTCACTGGTCACTGGTCACCGGTCACCGGTCACCGGTAACTAGTTAGTATACCCCAAACATCTCTTCCAAAACCTTTTTTCGGTATTCAAAAATGCCGTCCAGCTGCTTTTTAACAAAAAGGCTATTGGCCAATGATCCTAATGGACCCAACGGCAGGGCATAGTGGATGAGGTCCTTCATTTCAACACCTCCGGGAATTGCTTTTAAGAAATGCTTATGATGCCACATCACATAAGGACCAAAGCGTTGCTCGTCTACAAAATAATGTGGTTCGTGTACATGGGTGATTTCAGTGGTCCATCGCATGGGGATACCCGCAACTGGCTTCACAAAATAATTGATGATCTGTCCGGCATACATCTTTTCGCCTTTAAAGCCAGAGGTAATCTCAAAACCCATGTAAGGAGGGGTGATCTTCGATAGATTGGCCGGAGACGAAAGAAACTCCCAAGCCTGCTCGATCGAAATGGGAAGTTTTTGCGATTTTTCTAATTCGTATACTTTCATTTCGATCACTTTAGCGATGACATGCCGCCATCGATGTGAAACACCTGTCCGGTAATCCATCCAGCCTCATCAGACAACAAATGCCTGGCCATGGCGGCGATTTCAGGCGCTTGACCAATTCTTTTAAGAGGATGCCTTTCTTCGGAAGCTTTAAGCTTTGCTTCAGAGTTGGTAAGCTTTTCCGCCATAGGCGTGGCTGTGAGCGAAGGAGCGATTACATTCACGCGGACCTTGGGTGCGAGTTCGGCGGCAAGTGACCGGCCGAATCCTTCTACCGCTCCTTTGGCGGCCGAAACGGAAGCATGAAACGACATGCCGGTTTTCACGGCCACGGTGCTGAATAGGATAACGGAAGGGTTGGCGGCTGCTTGTAATTTGGGCAAGTATTGCTGGACGCACCGAACGGCACCTACCAGATTCACCTGGAAGTCCTGCACAAAATCATCGGTCTTTAGAGATCTGAACGGCTTGAGATTGATACTGCCCGGGCAATAAACCAATCCGTCAATGGGCTGATCAATAACAGGCAACGGTTGTTGGTGATTGGTGACGTCGGCATGGTGATAAGATACAGCTGCCTGCGGATTGGATAGGGATGCAATGCCTCGACTAATGACACTGACCTGATGGCCTTGGCCAATCAACTGAGAGACCAGTTCCGCACCAATGCCCGAAGTGCCTCCAATAATGAGAAGATGTTTGTTTGACATGAGGTTTTAACACCTGCCAAAGCACAAAGGTTTAGGGATGGATACGATTTACGAAAAACCAGGTTGATGCTTTAACAGTTCTAGTACCGGTTGCAGTACCCGTTGCGGTAATCGACAACGATTGTTGATGGCCTTTTGTCAATGTTAACTAGTCATTTGTCACCAGCAACTGCCTTCGCCCTCATCTCCTCGAAAAAATATTTGAAGGGTACGAAAAGCATGCCGAAGCACTCACCATGTTCCTTGCCCAAGTGCTTGTGATGCATTTTATGGGCGCGACGAATAGCCCTTAGGTACCAGTTATTGCTGTTGCGAAAAAGCTTAAATCGTTGATGAATGAAAATCTCGTGTACCAGGAAATAGGCAAAGCCGTATGCCATGATGCCCAGGCCGATGAAAAACTTGAAGTCAAACCCATCCACTTTTCCAAACCACATCAAAAGCATGGATGGGATGGCGAAAATCAGGAAGAAAGCATCATTCTTCTCAAAAAAGCCATCGGAGCCCTGGTGATGGTCACGATGTAGGTACCAAAGAAAGCCATGCATCACGAACTTGTGGGTGCACCAAGTGATGGCTTCCATAATCAGGAACGTGGAGAGGAAAACGATGAGTCCGTTAGTCATGTGGAGGTTATGATATTAGATAACAATGTGAGAAGGGTAAAGGTTTTACTGAGTTGGAAGTAAAACATAATCGTTCACGGTAATCGATCGGATTTCGTTGGTATACTCATCCAACTCAAAAAAGCAGCTGAAATCGGCGCAATTTGAACGGCTGAACTTCACCATTAACTGCTGCTCCTTACCATTGACGGTATAGGTTCCTTCGCATGGTGAGTCAACGGCCCTGGTGTCATAAACATATGCATAGGTCATGATGACCTTGTTTGGAATAGGAGGGAAAATCAGCATCAGGTTGTACATCACCCCGTCAATCTCAATCTCATCTGCACTTCGGTAGGCTGGACTGAATTTGGCTTTTGATATCCTGTATCTTTCCTCTGCAGCCATCTTTTCTTCCGTCCTCTTGATGGCCCTGGTCAAGTATTCATTTTGCGGAGCGTTGGACGGATAGGGGTTTCCCAAAAGGTTTTTGTAAATGTTAAGCGCATCCTCATAACGCTTTTCGTTAAAGGCCGCATCACCCACGTTGATTTCTTCTTGCAGTTTTCCCAATGTGAGGTTTTTTCCGTTTTGATATTCATAGGTATAAACCAAGCCCTCGTCATTATAGAAGGACGACTTGGCAATTACCCCGTCCTTGTAAAAATGTTCAAAATCGAAAATGGGAAAGGCTGTGAAATTGATTTCGTAAAACTTGCCTTTGGAATTACTTACAACTTGCAAGCCTTGGTAATTGTTCTCTACCCAGCGAAGGTTTTCGATGCTTTGAGTAGTCTTGAGTGAGTGGGTGACTGACAAGTGAGTTGTTTGGTCAGAGAATTTGTCGCCTAGTTTAGCGTCTAAATCGTTGACCAGGTAATTTAAATTGTAAATGGTAACATTTCCGTTCTTGTTGGGTGCATGGTCTAATATGAATGCAATAGGGCTCTGTGTGGAGAACTCATAAAACAACTTTCTAAATGAGTTTTCCACTTGATTTTGTGAGTCAATCGAAATGGCTGCCGTAAGCTGTTCAAAGTAACCTTGACAAATGGTGGCTTTGTGTCGGGTTTCTAACTTGGTAAGTTTTTGGCCGGTACCGTTTTCCAAACGATGCTTGTGCTCCCATAACGCGGTTATGGCCGCCAGGTTATAGTTATATGATTGATCACCCAAATATTTTTTATCCA
>JBMTLM010000257.1:0-3550 GCA_049431185.1 Bacteroidia bacterium
ATTGAAAGCTATGCATTAATGGCTGTGCCGCTCGCTTCATTGATAAACTATTTATCGGATTCTAGCTCAAAGATTCGGATCCCAATGGTGGTAGTCGGGTTGTTTTTCATGGGGCTCAACATTTTCCAAATCTTCCAGTATGATCGTCGATCATTGCATCCGGATGCAATGACTGGCCAACTCTATTTCCAACAATTTGGCAAGTTGGAGCCTATTCGAGATTATGAAAAACTCCTTGAACCTGCCATCTATCCCACTAACAGTAAAAATGTCGCCAAGAAACCCGGAAGGTTTGAAACGATTACATTGCAAAATAGCGAAGGTATATATTTCACTTGCATGGACATAGACCCATGGTTGGTAACAGTATCTGCGGCAAAGGAAGACTCAACCACCTTGTTGAAGTTGGTCACATTGGACAACGGTAAAATCGCCATCAAATCTTATCAAGAAAAACTGTTCAGTGCCGAGCTCGACAAAGGGGATTTTCTAACAGCTACTAGAACCAGCATAGGTGGATGGGAAACCTTTTCGATGGAAATACTCGATTCTAAAACGATTGCAATTAAAGGTTCCAACGGTAAATATCTGAGTATAGATCCTGCCACCGGCAAGATTTACGCCAACAAGGAATCCATCACCAATAACGAACGGTTCACAATTACCTACAAGTAGTGCTCATGGTTGCCGTTCCCACACTTCGGCTGTCAAAGAATGTACCACTACAGATTTTTCACAGCGACTCCAATAATATATTTTAAAGATATCATGACTGCTTCGAATCACAGGCGTCAGGTAAGTGTAACGTACCTCCTCAATCAAGTTGGGGCGCAATCTTGAACTTTCCAAATCAAGCGATTTGTAACCATAGCTCCATCCGTTGTGATAGGCGGCACATACTAAGGAGCCAGCAAAATCCGCAGTGTCGGATATGGAAACCTGCATCGTAACTTTCAAAACGGCATGGTCCGATTGCATCAATTCGCCCAATGGCAATTCAATGGCTTTTGAATAAGCATCCATTCCTGATAGCTGCTGCCCGTTAACCTCTGGCTGGTTTAAGCTTGTGTCAAGAGCAATATCCGCCTTGAGTTTTTTTGTCATAAAGTAATCGCCAAGCGAAAAATCATCAGGGTTGAATCCATCGCGATCCAGCATTAAGAGTTGATCAAATTCCTTGTCATACTCCAAAGTCAAAAAGTGCTTCCAATAGGCTTGCTTGGTCATTCGGGAAGGATGTATCAGCCCGTTTTTGAACTGCCAGGTTTGGAACAAATTGAAAGAAACCAACAACAGCGTCATTGCGAGTATTAAAACCGAAATCAATCTCCTGGAATGATAAAGACCATATGAATAGAATGCACAAAGCGGAAAAGCCAATAACGCATAGGATTGCACCAATGAACGTTGACTGAAACTCTCAGCATACCACCAGCATGACCAACTGGCTACAATAAACAAATTGAGCAGAAAGTACAGCAGTACGGATGCCCCAAATTCCATGCGTTTCTTCAAGGCAATCCAAATCCCCAAAATGGAGAAGCCCATGAGTGGTGTATAAAGCAGCCATCCTTTACGATAGGAGAACAAGACCTCCAGCAAGTTGGGTTCAAGGAACTGAAAGCCTTCACCTGGATTGTCGCCATAACTGTAAAAGAAAAATGATCCGGTAATCCATTTCCAATAGCACAATTGTATGGAGCCAATCAATACAGCCAGTACGGCGCCAAAAACCAATATCGACCATTTGCTGATCCATAAAGCTATGCGATCCCTCAATCCTTTCAGAGAAGACACACCCCACAAAGCTGGAATCCAAAGGCAAACCAACTCACTTGGCCTGCACAACAAAATCAATGCGCCAACTAACGCAACCCACACCATACGCTGCAAACAGAAGCGTTCATAAAGGCGGATGGTGAAAAATATCAAAAATGCATAGAGTGAAAAAAGGTAATTATGGGACATCGCATTGGATCCATGAAATCCAACATGCCAGAAATAATTGGTGCCAAAAACGATACACAGCAGGCCAATGGCCACTACGGAATCATTGAAATACCTTTTCAGGCTGAGCCGAAGTACAAACAGGCCTGCAAACGTATAGACTATTCCGGCAGTAAGAATTGCAAACTGGTACGGGATTGAAAAACCATCCGCTTCATATCCGGAGAAAAGTGCAAATACATGTCCAAGCAGGAAAAAAGGCAAGTACAAGATGGCCAACCCCATTGGATAACGCAGCACCCATTGGCCGTTTTGTGTTTCATATGCCTGATACAACGTTGAGGAGCTCTGGTATTTTTCCACCAACCCTTTGAGCATGCCTACGTCATGCAAATCGAGATTATCGTGAATGCATGATAGTGGAAGATATAGGTAATAACCGAATACGTCCCAGGAAAGAATATTGCCAGGAAACCAATGGTAGTTGGTAAAGGTTATTGTTGCCAATGCAATACACAAGGCCCACCATGATTTTTTATCGTTACTATGATCGATCATGCGCTTCCCTATTCGACCTTATCCTCAACGACAATATCGCCAAGCTTCAGCATTTTTGAACCATCCGGCATTGTTTTAAAATCAGATTGATTGAGGTCCGCTAACCAGTGACCCCATCCTAATGCGGTGACCTTGCAATGGAAAATCGGAAAATCACTTCCCAGCTCGAAGTAACCTGATTCATCGGTGACCGTGTGGTAGGATTTGGTCCATTCGTTGTTCCATCCCATGATAACTCCATTACCCATTGGATCTCCGTTCTTTGAAACAACCCGCCCTCGAATGAGGACATCGCGTTTGGAAGAGTAATTATAATAGTTAGGAAGCGATGCAGGAGTAAACTTCTGAGAAGGGTTGAATTTGATGAAAACATCCGCCACAGGTTTCACCGACCCCTCAACAGAAAAGCTGTCACGAGTGGTAAAAGTGACACCTTTTCTTGACAAAACGCCCATGTAATCTGCATGAAACTTGCGCCATTCGACATCCTTGTATTGCCACCATGAATAACCGATGGCACCACACGCCACAGACTGCTCGAGTGTTCGCACTGCAAACATCCGTTGGTCCTCATATGGTATGGAGTCGTTGTCGGCCGGGATGGAAGTTTCACCTATGATCCATGGGGTCTTCACAAACTTTCCATACCATGCAATTTCATTTCTGACTTGCTCCGGTTCATACTCATAAGGATGAAATGAAATGAAATCGGTTTCCACGATAGTGGGATCCCACTCAAATGCCTCCCTGATACCTACCAAGCCCAACGTCATCAACTGGCCCGGCGCATGTTTTCGGATAATTCTCTTCCATCGTCCCGTGATCGCCTTGACATCAGATTTTTTACGATCCACCGGATCGAAATACAATGGCTCATTGAAAAGGTCATATGCCAGCAGGCCCTTGTAATCCTTGAATCGCTTCACCAAACGGGCCAGATGGTTTTCCGTGGCAAAATATCCGGCCGTCATTTTAGTCAGGAATATCACTTTCAAATCCTCATCCTCCGCATAAGCGAAAAGTGAGTCCAGCGCCTCAAAATACT
>JBMTLM010000258.1:0-3545 GCA_049431185.1 Bacteroidia bacterium
TTCCTTCTTAAAGGTAGGTGATGCCGCAGCAGGTGCCATCCGCTCGGGAGGTGCCACTCGCCGTGCCGCCAAGATGGTGATTGTGGATATTGATCATCCAGACATATTGGAATTTATTCAATGGAAAGCCGAAGAGGAGGATAAAGCCGACGTTTTAATCAAAGCGGGTTATACTCCTGAGAAGGCATACGCTACGGTATCTGGCCAGAATGCGAACCACTCGGTAAGGGTAACGGATGCATTCATGCATTGCTTGGACGAACAGGGCGAGTGGGCATTACGCAATCGAACGAATGGACGATTGAGCGCCATGCCAAAGGCAACGCTACTATGGAGTGAGATCGCCAAAGCGGCATGGCGCTGTGGAGACCCCGGAATTCAATTCGATGGCGCCATTAACCAATGGAATACCTGTCCTGAGAGCGGCCGAATCCATGCATCCAATCCATGCGCTGAATATCTCTTTTTGGATGATACCGCCTGTAACCTGGCATCGTTAAACCTTTTGAAATTCCTGGATGAAAAAGGTGAGTTGATGGTGAAAAGCCTCAAGCATGCCTCCAGAATCTGGACGACTGTTTTGGAGATATCAGTAATGATGGGACAATTTCCTTCAGCTGCCATTGCAAAAAACACCTGGAGGTTCCGAACCTTAGGTCTAGGCATCACCGGATTGGGATCTACGCTCCTACAACTCGAGATCCCTTACGGGTCGGCAACAGCTCAACATTGGTCCGCATCCGTCATGGCATTGATCACCGGAGAAGCCTATCGAACCTCTGCAGAAATTGCCGAAGCCAAGGGTCCGTTTGACGCTTACCACGAAAACGAAACAGCCATGCACCGGGTGATCCATATGCATATGGCAGCACTTCATAAAATCAAACCGGACGCTAAAAACAGGACAATGATCAAAGAAGCCATGCAATCCTGGCAATTGGCCGAAACGGGTGGCCGGTTTTATGGTTTTCGCAACGCACAAACCACCTGCATTGCCCCTACGGGCACCATAAGCCTTCTATTGGATAGTGAAACCACCGGGATGGAACCATATTATGCATTTGAAGCCGTCAAAAACTTTGCACACGGACCAAAACTACAAATCGCGTTTCCTCAAGCCCTGAAAAAAATCAGGTCGCTGCAGGTCGATCATGTCGTTAAACCTGGAAATGATATTGTAGCGGAGGAGGAAGATGCCGCTACATGCATTCATACAATGAGCAACCCTGAATTCTTACCCGTATTGGTTGCGGCAATGCCATGCCCCGTTTGTCATGCTGAAGCACTAACCATGAAGGCGCACATCGATATGATGGCGGCCATGCAACCGTTTGTTTCAGGTGGCATCTCAAAAACCGTAAACCTTCCCTCCTCTGCCTCCATCCGGGAAGTTTCGGATGGTTATTGGTATGCTTACCTATCAGGACTAAAATCCATCAGTATTTACCGCGATGGAAGCAAATCGTTGCAACCACTGAAACAAGCTGATTGCTGTAACATTGAATCCATCAGTTAATCCTGAAAGGACCAAATAACGAATTACCTGTTGACATAGATGAAACTCGTTTTAAAACTGAGCTATCAGCCTACCTTAATGAGCTTGACAGACGCTTTTCGCTTACCATTTAAAACCAAAACGGCCTGATAACTACCATTGATCACCTTTGTAGCATCCCAAATCACGAATTCATCTCCCTTTCTCCACGGCTGTTCACATACCAAACGACCACCCATGTCGAATATCATCAAGGTGGCATTTGATTGCAATCCGTTAAATTCAAATCGAAATGTATCAACGGAAGGATTAGGGGTTGCCCTAAGCAGCGGGGTTTGGTTGTTAACCTCGGGTGTGGAAGCCACCAGGTAATCATAATAACCCAATGCATACTCGCCCTTCCTTAAGGTATCCACTGCCACACTTCCTTTTCGATCATTAGGGTTGTTGGCAATATTGATGGTGAAACCGTTTACCACCGTCCAATCGTAACCAGGTCCTTCACGGTGCAATATGACAAGACTATCCTCGGTTCCGGTAATCAGTGTATTGTCAAGATAACCTGTGGAGGCACTGGTGGATCCATCAAAGATGAACAGACCCTTGGCAGCGAAGCCCGGATTCAAAAAGCCATCTATTTTCCAATATCGGTAGTTGGATAGTCGGATACCGGGATTCACATTGGTAAAAGGATCCGGAGCGACTAAATGATGCTCCACCCTTATAGTTGAATTAGGAGACCCTGTATTGCTTACATTCATGGAAAAGCTGGTCTCTGGGACCGGCTGCGTGCCCGTATTGGTGACTGTTTTTTCATTACCAACCCGTGCGTCACATACTTTTCCATATCGATCTAAGGTAACCATTGAAAACGTGTTGTAGAGGGGGAAATGAAACACATTGGTGAGCGAATCGATGACAACACGAAGGGTGGTGTCGGGTGTTCCGTTACCATTGGAAAAATTGATCTCAACAGGCATTTCATAAAGGTGAGACTGGTTGCCTTTGGTTCTTTGTCGCGTGTAAACGTAATAATGATCCAACCCACCGGGCACATATACTACGGAATCAATGGAGAAATGTGGAAACCCCGGGGTGAATACCCAATCCTGGAAAAACCTGTTCATGTTGATTCCCGAACCGGCGCTCATGGCATCTCTCAGATCAAAGCTAGAGGCCGACTGATAGGCGTGATCATCCATGTATTTTCTGGTGCCCGCAAAAAAAGCCGAATCGCCCATGTAATGTCGCATCGTGTGCACAATGTTCGCTCCTTTGTTATATACATGGTTGCCATAGGTGTAGTCGTGAGGGATATTGTTCAACGTAAGATAGGAACCATCCTGTGCAGGAGTGTGAGCAAACTGCAACACCTTGCGGTGGTTGGTTCTGATCCAATCACGATACGCATTGATGCCATTGACTTTTTCCGTGTAAAATGCTTCGTTGAAACTGGCCCAACCTTCGTTGAGCCACATGTCTTGCTCGGTTTCACACGTAACCTTATCGCCCCACCACATGTGAGCCAACTCATGAGCCCAAAGGGTGGCATAAGTCTGGGAGCCGTTGATGTACCCTCTGCCGATATGGATACTGGTGGCGTGCTCCATGGCTCCACTGTTGAAAGGAACCAAACAATAACCCACCTTGTCGAAAGGATATCCGCCATAGGCCGTGATATACGATGACAGACAGGTGTCCAAATTGGAAAATGTTGCCAAAACCGCATTGGTATCGGCCGCCGTGGTGGCCCATTCAACCGGCAGTCCGTTCGATACACGATTAAGGGAAATGTATGGACCTACGGCCACCGAAGCCAGATAGGATGGAATGGTTTGATTCATTTTCCAATGCCACGTCTTGCTTCCATCGGGATTAGTGATTTCCTGCTGTAATATGCCGTTACAAAACGCTTTGTTGGTGGCAGCGGTTCGAATCCGAAAATCGTAAAGTGCCCGTGAAGTAAAATTATCCTCACAAGGAAACCATGCCCTTCCAAAATTATGCGGGTTGGTGCTGAAACCAACTCCCATGTTGAAGGCATAACCGG
>JBMTLM010000259.1:0-3498 GCA_049431185.1 Bacteroidia bacterium
GTTTAAGAGCTGGTATCACATCTTGTAGTATTTGATGTTGCCGAACACTGCACATGGTGAGGTTCGACGGGCTCCACTCTTGCACAGCATCATGATTTTTACGGAACAATCCCTCTCCGCTGCAAGGTGCATCCACCAAAATCAAATCAAAAAAGGACTCATACACCCTGAAATCCTTAGCATCGTTTTGCGTCACCACCACATTACTCAAACCCCATTTGGTGATATTTTCCCTTAATATTTTGTTGCGGTTGGGTATCACCTCATTGCTAACCAACAGACATTCATCGCTCAACAACGAGAGCAAATGAGTGGATTTTCCTCCAGGTGCGGCACATAGGTCAAGTGCTTTAATGGGGCGATGGTCGATTTTCAACAAGCGAATGGCTTGTTCAATATACATAGAGGAGGCCTCCTGCACATAATAGCATCCTGCATGAAAAAGTGGGTCTTGTGTAAACGGAATCCGTTGGGGCAAATAATATGCATGGTCACACCAAGCTACCCTTTCATAATCATTGAAAAGCCCTTGATTCTTATAAGGATTTAACCTTACTGAAACGGGCGTTTCCGATTCCAAAGATTTGAAAAAGGCATCTGCTTCCACACCCAGTTGGGCTTGCATGCGATGGATGAATGGCTCGGGCAGCTGTAGCATGAGGGGGTAAATGCTGAGTAAAATTACCATAAATGACCATACTCATCATCAGTTTTTAAGGATTGTTTTACATTGGCATCATGAAAGGGTTATTCGAGGGTTTGACGGATTTAGAGGTCATAAAAAGCCGTCAATCACATGGATCCAATGTGCGCACCAAAGGCACTCCAGCCGCCTTGCGCATTTTGGCCGGAGTGCTCACCGAACCCATGTTAATACTTTTGATGGTGGCTTGTGCCACCTATTTCCTTTTAGGTAGTGTGGAGGAGGGTTATTTCATGGCTGCCGCCATATTGTTCGTTGCCGGCATATCTGTGTTCCAACAATACCGCAGTGAAAATGCATTGAAGGCGTTGAGCCGATTGACGGCGCATCCAGTAAAGGTGATGCGGAATGGAAGCTGGACCACCATCCCTTCCTCAGATATCGTTTGTGGCGATATCATGCAGGTATCTGAAGGCGAGCGGGTGAATGCCGATGCCGAAATACTGCAGTTAAACGATCTTTCAGTGGATGAATCGTTGCTCACTGGCGAGTCGCTTCCCGTGGAGGATATAAAAGTGGGAGCCTTGCTGTTGGCGGGCACCACGGTAGTGAAAGGGATGACCATTGCACGTGTTATCAAGGTCGGCGATGCCACCCGTTTGGGAGGTATGGGTTTACTGATGGAGGAGGCTAAGCGTGGCAAAACCCCATTGGAACGGCAAGTTGGCTCTTTTGTCCGTACCATGGCTTTCTTGGGTATTACGGCGTTTTTGTTGGTTTGGTTGATGCATTATCTGCAATCCAAGGACGTTCTTCAAAGTTTGATGCACGGTCTTACCTTGGCCATGGCCGTATTACCAGAGGAGATTCCAGTGGCACTTGCCAGCTTCATGGCTTTGGGAGCCTACCGATTGGTGCGCAGAAATGTTTTGGCACGACAACCTCAAACGGTGGAGGCCCTCGGTGCTGCTACGGTAATCTGTTTGGACAAAACCGGAACCATCACCGAAAATCGAATGACGGTTTCCGGACTTTACCGGTTCGATGCTAGAGAAGTTTGGATGCACGGCCTGACGGGAGATAACTTTGCTTTTCAACCCTTGCTTCAAACAGCCTTATTGGCTTCGGAGCATGATCCATTCGATCCAATGGAAAAAGCGATAATCGAGCATTATCGGGAATGGTACGGAAAGGAACCGTCTACTACGATGGTTTCCGAATATCCGTTGTCGGGTCGCCCACCTATGATGACGCATGTACATCGTTGCGCTGATGACAACGAAATCATCGCTGCCAAAGGTGCAGTGGAAACGTTGCTTCCGCTTTGCGGTTTAACTAAGGATGAGGAACAAACCGTCATCAATCAAATGAAGACATTCGCTTCCAACGGTCATCGGGTGTTGGCCGTGGCTGTTGGATCACGGGTAAATGACATGCTTCCTGAATCACAGCATGACATTCCATTTCAATTGATGGGATTGGTAAGTCTGAGCGATCCGCCCAAAAGGGACATGGCTGCTGTGATCCAGGGTTTTTATCAATCAGGTATCGAGGTGAAGATGATTACTGGAGACCATCCCGATACCGCATTGCATATTGCCGGCATGATTGGCATGCAACCTTGTGGGCACGTCATTACGGGAGAGGCATTGATGGCTTTGGATGAGCAGGCATTATCCGACGCGGTAGCCAAGCACAATATTTTCGCCCGCATCATGCCGGAAGCAAAACTGCGGATCATTGAGGCGCTTCGTATGCGTGGCGAGGTGGTGGCCATGACGGGTGATGGTGTAAATGATGCCCCTGCATTGAAGGCAGCGGATATCGGTGTGGCCATGGGGCATCACGGCAGCGAAGTGGCTCGACAAGCCTCTTCGTTGGTCTTATTGAATGATCAACTCAGCGCCATGATATCGGCGATACAACTCGGTCGTAACATTTACGCCAATCTCAAGCGTGCCATCAGTTACATCATTGCGATTCACATTCCTCTGATATCCGTCGTCACACTACCATTGTTGTTGGGATGGAAATTCGGTGACTTGTTTACGCCCGTGCACATTATTTTCCTGGAGTTGATCATGGGTCCCACATGTAGCATTGTATTTGAAAACGAGCCGATGCGAAAGGATATCATGAGCCAATCGCCACGTAAACAATCCGACGCCTTGTTCACTTGGCAGGAACTGGGCGGAAGTGTTTTGAGGGGTATGGTGATTACGGCGGCTTTGTTGGGTCTCATGTACGGCTTGCATCATGTAGGATACGGCGACACCACCATCAGGACAGTCATATTTTCAACGCTCGTTTTGTCGAATATCCTGCTCACCTTGACTGGCAGATCGGAGCACGACAGCATTTTGGTAACGCTTCGTTACAAAAACATCTTGGTGCCGTTAATGGCAACAATTACACTGTTGTTATTAGTCGTATTGATTTACATTTCTCCTGCCGCCGAATTGTTCAAATTTGAAACGGCACAGCTTTGGCATTGGTCTTTATCACTCGGTGTGGCTGCTGCGGCAGTATTGTGGATTGAAATTTACAAACACGTCAGGAACACCTGACCTTGTCAATTGGTCGGCTTGCGGTCGGTGAATAGCCGGGTACGCAAAATGGCATTCTCACGTATGTTTGAATAAAAAAGATTGTAGTCTACAATATGGTAGTTCTTTAAATTGTAGAATGCGCTTCCGGGAAAATACGGTTTATTGATGCGCAACACTCCATCTAAAACCTGGGCATCACACAACGCGGGAATGACCCGGTCAAATTTCCTCAAAACCCCACCCTTATTCAGGGCCCGCGATGCGTAAGTGCTATCTATCGTCCAAGTCAATGGATTGGTGCAAACC
>JBMTLM010000260.1:0-3459 GCA_049431185.1 Bacteroidia bacterium
GTGCAACCCGATATCCTGGTGTGCCGTTCGGAAAAACCGGTAAATGCCGAAATCCGTCGCAAACTGGCTTTGTTCTGCAACGTGAATGTGAATGCGGTGATCGAGTCTATCGACGCATCATCGATTTATGATGTGCCGTTACTGATGTTGAAAGAACAACTCGACAAAGTGGTACTTTCCAAATTGAAGCTCCCACTCCGTCATGAGCCCGACATGGAAAGTTGGAAAAGCTTCTTGGGTAAACTCAAGAATCCCACATCGGAAGTGCGTATCGGCCTGATCGGAAAATATATCGAACTAAAAGACGCTTACAAGTCGATTGCTGAAGCGCTGATTCATGCGGGAGTTGCCAATGAAACCAAGGTTGTGGTGGAATGGATCCACTCCTCCAAAGTGGATGAGGGCAATGTGGCCGATAAGATGCGTCCGCTGCATGGCATCCTGGTAGCACCCGGTTTCGGCGACCGCGGCATTGAAGGAAAGATCAGGGCCATCCGCTATGCGCGAGAGCACAAAACGCCATTCCTAGGGATTTGTTTAGGGATGCAGTGTGCCGTCATCGAATTCAGTCGAAATGTGCTTGGTATGCAAGGTGCGCACTCCACTGAAATGGATCCCGAAACCAAGTATCCCGTTATTGATATCATGGAGGACCAGAAAAAGGTTACCCGCAAGGGCGGTACCATGCGATTGGGAGAATACACCTGTAGTATCACCAAGAATACCAAGGCAGCCGGCGTTTACGGTAAGCAAAAAATCACCGAGCGTCATCGCCATCGTTACGAGTTTAATAACAAGTACCTAAAGAAATTTGAAGATGCCGGCATGGTTGCAGCCGGTGTCAACCCCGATAACAACCTCGTAGAGATAGTAGAAATCAAGAATCACCCCTGGTTCATTGGTGTTCAATTCCATCCCGAATACAAGAGCACTGTTGAAACGCCCCATCCCCTCTTTGTGAAATTCATCAAGGCGGCACTCGACCATTCACGTTGAGTTGCCTCCAAAGCTAAACCTTTTATCCCCATTCATCACTTATGGATCGTAATTCCATCATCGGGTTATTATTGATGGGCGCCGTACTGATCACCTTCAGTATCTGGAACGCACCATCTCAAGAAGACATTGCACAGCAACAACGCGTGCGCGATTCCATTGCCATCGTAGAAAAAAACAAATCCTCCAAGTCGGTTCAGACGGTTAAGGATACTGTTGCTGCCCTATCCGTAGTCGGTTCCGTTACATCCAATGACTCCATTGTATCAACTGACTCATTAAAGTCTCTCGAATTGCAAAACCGTTATGGTTTGTTTGCTGATGCTGTGAACGGTGAGGAGGAGTTTTCTTATTTGGAAAATGACGACATTAAGGTCAAGCTGACCAACAAAGGCGGCCGCATTTTCGCTGTTGAGTTGAAAGGTTATAAAACCTATGATGGAAAGCCGTTGGTTTTGTTCGAGAGCGATAGTACCAAATTCAATTTTGCCTTCTTCTCCCAGAACAAGAACATCAATTCCTCTGATTTTCATTTTACGAAATTCAAGTCGGAAGGTGGCAAGTTGGTGTATCGACTGTATGCTGGTGAATCCTATATGGAGCACTCTTACACTTTACCTAAATCAGGATATAAACTCGACTTCAATGTGGCCTTTTCAGGCATGGAGAAGGTGATTTCACCCAACTTGAACTTCATCGCACTGGATTGGCAACAAAACATTTACAAGAAGGAGAAAAGCCAGAAGGCGGAAGCCGACAACTCCACCATTTATTTCAAATACCCCGATGAGGAGGCTGACTACCTTTCTGAAACTTCCGACGACCAAAAGGATTTGAACACGCGTGTGGATTGGATCGCATTCAAGCAACAGTATTTCAATTCCACATTGGTTGCTAAAAACGGATTTTCCAAGCCGACTAAGTTGTCGGTGGTGCATTATCAGGACTTTGATTCGTTGGCCAAGTTCATGAAGGCTGGACTCACCATCCCATTTAACCATAAGCCCTACGAACAATTTGAAATGTCGTTTTATTTCAGCCCGAACCATTACCAAACACTTAAGTCGTATGAGTTGGGCATGGAGAAGCTGATTCCACTCGGTTGGGGCATATTCGGATGGGTGAATCGATTCATTGTGATTCCCATTTTCAATTTTCTGAACACATTCGATCTGAACTATGGTATAATTATCCTGATCCTCACCATCGCCATCAAGGTGATGTTGTTGCCCATGACCTACAAGGCCTACATTTCCACTGCGAAGATGAAGGTTTTGAAACCTGAAATGGAGGAAATCCAAGCAAAGCACAAAGATGATCCCATGAAATCGCAACAGGAATTGATGACCATGTATCGTAAGGCCGGAGTGAATCCTTTGGGCGGATGTTTGCCGATGTTACTGCAGATGCCCATATTGATTGCTATGTTCCGCTTCTTCCCCGCCTCTATAGAGCTTCGCCAAGAAAGCTTTCTATGGGCGGATGACCTATCCACCTATGACTCCATCCTGAATCTACCATTCACCATCCCATTCTATGGAGACCATGTGAGTTTGTTCACTATTTTGATGACCATATCCACCATCATCTACACCCACATGAACATGCAATTGACGGGACAGAATGCTCAGATGAAGTGGATCATGTACCTGATGCCGGTAATGTTCTTGGGTATCTTCAATAACTTCTCGGCTGGTTTGAGCTATTATTATTTCCTGGCCAACGTGATTTCATTCGGTCAACAATATCTATTCAAGTTGGCAGTGAATGAGCAAGCCATTCATGCCAAGATTCAGGAGAACAAGAAGAAGCCTCAAACCAAATCGAAGTTTCAGCAAAAGTTGGAGCAGATGGCCAAAGAACGTGGCATCAAACCACCCAAGCGATAATGCCATGACGGCCTTCATTAAATATCTTATTGTTGGTTTTGTTTTCATTTTAGCAAGCGCTTGTGCATCCAGGCAGCAGCAGGCGGTGACCAAAGTGGTTTTTAAGGAGGATGTTGAATTTCCAGGTGCTGAAGCAGATTCCCTGGTGGCTTATATTGAACGTACCCGCTGTTTTGGCATTTGTCCGGTTTACTCCATCAGTGTCTACCGTTCCGGTTTTGTTTTGTACGAAGGAATAGATCATACCAAACCCATCGGCAAATATTTCACTTGGATGAGCCGTAGTGCATTGGTTGGAATAGGGGAGAAGGCACAGGCATTGGGCTTTTTCGAACTAAATAATGAATACAAGAATCCATATTTGACTGATTTTCCGACGGTGTATGTGGAGGTTCGTTATCAGGGCAAAATCAAACGCATTACACATTACGATGCAGAGCCGCCGCGTAACCTTGTAGAGATGGAGGATTACTTAGACGGGCTTTTCAAGGACCGGTCTGGGTGGGTGCTGCATCCTGACCAAAACTACAAGGACTGAGCATTGTCAGATTTCCCCTAAGGGGCTTTGTGTATT
>JBMTLM010000261.1:0-3444 GCA_049431185.1 Bacteroidia bacterium
CATATGGGAAAGCAATTGAAAACCGTTCTGTGATGGGCGTTGTGATAATCTCGGCCTTATCAATCGCATTTTCAGCTGCTGATCGGTAGGATCGAATCAATCCCTGCACCCCCAACAATGTGCCACCAAAATACCTAACTACAACTAACAATATGTTGGTCAAATCAGCAGATTTGATTGCATTGTAAATGGGTCTTCCTGCAGTACCAGACGGCTCATGGTCGTCATTGAATCGATACGACTGCTGTCCTGGACCCAACACAAAGGCATAGCAATGGTGGTTTGCTTTAGGGTGTTCTTCTTTGATTTGAGCTAGACTTGCCTTGACTTGTAACTCAGTGCTCACAGGAACGGCATATGCCTTGAACAGGCTGCCCTTCTCCTTGTACTCACCAAATGAGGTTTTTTGAATTGATCTGAATTCGTCTGTAAATAACATGCCTGCTTACCAAGTCAAAACAAAAATGGCTATGATGGCCAAAACAAGTCCGATGCGTTGCTTGAATGTAGGTATTTCTTTGAAAACAAACAGACCAATCAAGAATGTCATTAGCACCACCCCCACATTAACGATTGCGAAGACGTGGCTGCTGTCGACATCAGGCCGGTCAAGGCATCGAACCAAAAACCAGAGTGAGAAAAAATTGATGATACCCAGTAACGCACCACCCATTATGCTGGTCACGGAGATCCTTTCACCACCATTCATGGTATCCCACAGCAATTTCAATAACCCAAAACTGCCGGCAGATGCGAAAATCATGGCAATGATCAGGTAGCTATTGGTATCATCCATCAGTTTGAACTGTGCATATTTAATGGCCGAATCCACCAAGCCCGCACCTACAAAGAGCAGGAAAGGTAGCAATAGGAGGTTCTTTGCTAAGGCTTTACCCTGTGTTTGATTGGGTTTTAGCCCCGATAAAACCACTGCAGGCAAGGCCAATGCCATACCGAGCATTCTTTGGACATCTATGGATTCTCCATACAGATAAAATCCTATGCAAATCGGTATAACCATAGACATCTTGGATGCAATCGATGACACAGCAATTCCACAATATTGTGCGGTTTTTCCAGTCAACATGAAAACAACAATGAAAAGCAGTCCAATGGCCAAGGCATAGGGTAGGGCTTGTTGAACATGTATGGTGGCATGCTCCATTGACAAATTTGATAGCATTAATGAAAGCGATGCAGCGACGAAATAATTGACGAGTATCCCATGCAAGGTGACAATCCCCCAATCAGGAAACTTTTTCAAAATCAGGAAAAGCAATCCGGAGCTTACAATGCTGAGCAGGAGGTCAATTGCCATGATGGTAGCTTGTACGACGATAGAAAATCTCCAGATGGTCTTCAGCTATTTGCTGAGAAAAATGTGGTTTCATCGATAAGGTGGGGGCATGCAACCCTTCCTTTAAGTCTATATTGCCTGTGAAAACACGTGCCTCATCCCATAAGTCTGCCTGAAGGAAAGCATCCAAGGTCTTTTTTCCGCCCTCTACCATCACAGACAGGATACCACAGGTATGAATGGCATCCAACATGCTTTGCACCTGGTTGGATTTGAATTTGATGTATTCCAAATGATCCTTTTTGAATTGCTGAAGGTGATTTAATATCAGCACTCTACCGGATTTTGAAAAAGCCTGGTGATTCAGATTCAAAGACAATGATGGATCAACGATGATGCGGACAGGGTCTGTTCCGTTGGGATGGCGACACGTGAGCTGAGGATCATCGTCCTCTATGGTCTTTCTTCCAACCAATATGCCTTGTTCCTCGGATCTCCATTTATGGACCAGTTGCCGAGAAGCCTCACCCGATATCCAGAAAGGCTTTTTGGCCACTGATCTGGCCACCTCATTCGGTGCGATGTATCCATCCCGGCTCTGGGCCCATTTAAGAATTACATAGGGCCTTTTGAGGGTATGCAGTGTCATGAATCTCCGATTGAGAAAGGCTCCATCATCAGAGAGCAAACCCGTTTGAACGGTTATTCCAGACGTTTTTAACTTACGAATTCCCTGGCCGGCTACCATGGGGTTTGGATCAACATTGGAAACAATCACTTTGCGTATACCAGAACGCACAATGGCATCAGTGCACGGAGGTGTTTTACCGAAATGGTTACAAGGCTCCAAGTTGACGTACAATTCAAGCTCTTTCAAGTTGGAAATTCCGTTCATTGAAAGTACGTTCAAAGCCTCCACCTCAGCATGTGGCCCGCCAAAAAACCGGTGGTATCCTTCAGCAATGATTTTTCCATCACCTACAATAACACATCCTACCATTGGATTTGGACTGACTCGACCGATGCCTCGCTGAGCCAATTCAAAACACCTTCTCATGAAACCCTCTTGGTTTACCGCTGTGCTCATGATTCAAAATTACGTTATTATATTTACACACCATGAATCCTAACGAGGCCCTAGAAATCATTCGAAAAAGCTTGGAACCTCAGTATGGTTCCGGTGAGGCAAAAGCCATCGCCAAGAGGTATTTGGAGGACGCATTGTTATCTTCTAAAAGTTTCTATCTCGACGCGGAAAAATTGAATCAAGATTTATCCAGGCTTGTTGCTGGATGTCCGGTCCAATATGTGACAGGCATGGAGATGTTTTTGGGACGACAATTTACCGTTGCTCCCGATGTGTTGATACCACGTCCCGAAACAGAGGAGCTTACGGCAATGATCATACAGGAAAGTAATTCGAATCCCCAAGCAATATTGGATTTGTGTACAGGATCTGGATGCATCGCCGTGTCTTTATCGCTAGCTTTTCCATACGCCAAGGTTTGGGCAACCGATTTGTCGTCGAATGCCCTTGAAATCGCTCAACTAAATGTGAAACAACTTCGAGCGCACGTGCAATTCGAATGCTCCGACCTACTGGCCGTGTGTCCGCTTCTCGATGACAAGACGGAGTTCGATATCGTGGTTAGCAACCCGCCCTATATTCCAGCAACTGACATTACACACGTGGACCCGCATGTGAAGGATTTTGAACCCCACATGGCACTTTTTGTAAACGGTATTGATCCGTTGATATTTTACCGCCGAATCGCCCAGGTGGCCATTGAAAAACTTAGAATCGGTGGTGCTTGCTATGTGGAGATTAACCGAGCCTTTGGTACGGAGGTGAAAGGTATTTTTGAGTCTGCAGGGTTGAGTCAAGTTGCCATATCTAAGGATATAAGTGGAAATGAGCGAGTTGTAAAAGGCGTGAAAACGGGTGGATGAACCCGTGAAATCCCATATTTCTGCTTGTATATCAATATAATGGAAGGTGTGATTGTTTGGATTTAACTATATTTGTAGCATATAGGCGATGAGGTCCTTGAAACACACCTTGAAAATCCCGTTTGTTTTTTTGCTGTTGGTGAACAGTTTTATTGTTCATGGGCAGACATCGGACTCTACACAACGAAAAGTCATCG
>JBMTLM010000262.1:0-3396 GCA_049431185.1 Bacteroidia bacterium
TGTGGTCACCGATTGTATAGGTACGGCAACTACATCGTATACTTTTTTGGTTTGGATTTCAACGGTTGCCGACATGCCCGGACGGAACGGGGAGAAGGTAGGTTTGTCGGCCGGAATCAAGTCGGCATATGACTCCCTGTTGATTCGGACCTTCACCGTGAAATTGGTGACTTGATCGGTGCTGATGGCAGTCGTGGCGTTGTTGGCCGAATTGGCAATGGCACTCACCACCCCGGTGAAGGTTCGGTTAAGGTAGGCATCGATTTCAATCTTGGCCGTATCGCCGAGGTTCACGCGTATGATATCACTTTCGCTCACATCCACGCTTACTTCCATTTCATTGAGGTTGGCGAGACGGAGCACCTCGGTTCCAGCCATCATTTCCGTACCCACTACGCGCTCCCCACGCTCCACGCTCAACTTCGAGATGGTGCCGTCAACCGGTGCAAATATGGAAGTCTTGTTCAGGTTTTCTTTTGATTCAGCCAAGGAGGCCTCAGCACTTTTCACTCCGAATTCAGCCGCCGCAATGCTTTGACGCGCGGCATCCACTTCGGCCTTGGCGACTTCAAACGCCGATCGAATGGTTTCGAATTCAGCATCCGATATCACTTTTTCATCGTACAGTTTTTTGTTGCGGTTGAAGTTCAATTCCGACTTTTGGAATTGTGATTCGGCCTGCTTGAACCGGGAACGTGCATTCTCCAAATTGGCTTTGGAAGTGTTCACGGAGGCCGCAACGCGGTCGAATGCGGAAATGTAGATCTCAGGATTGATTTTGGCCAGTAACATTCCTTTCGACACCAAATCACCTTCCTTGACCAACAACTCAACCACTTCTCCCGATACATCCGATGCGATCTTTACTTCCGTTTCAGGCTGTACTTTTCCACTCGCGGTAACGGTTTCGGTAATGGTTTCACGGGTTACATCGGCTGTGTTGACACGGATCATGGGTTCACCACCGATCCATCCGGCCAACCGTGCAATCACAAGCAACAATACCACCCCGATGGAGGTGTAGAGGAGGACGCGTTTGATTTTTTTAGAAGCCATGGTGCAGATATCAAAATGAAAGGGTTTTTCCGAGATAAAAATCTATCACCTTCAGTCGGAAGATGAGATCGTATTTGGACTGTAAAAGTTCTGACTCGGCCCGCGACTTGTTGTTACGGATGTTGATGTAGTCGAGGAAACTGATCATTCCAACGTCATATTTTTTTTGAGCATAATTGAAGGACTCGTTGGAGGAAGACTCGGCTTTTTGTGCGGCTTGAAATCGGTTGAGTGCCGCCAATGCATCGGCATGCGCCTGCACAACGCTCCTGTAAACCTGTTTACGGGTTAGGTCTTGCTGCAACAGGGCGTTCTCAAGCCCCAGTTTTGAACGGCGAACATTCGATTGCACAGACCAGCCGTTGAACATCGGTATGGATAAACTCAAGCCGATGTTCTTGCTTTGGTTGTTGCGTATTTGTTCATCAAAAGGTATTTCGCCCAACAACTGGGTGAAACCACCCTCGTTGTAAAAAGTCCCCATCGAACTAAAAAGGTTCAAAGAGGGATATCTGCCGCTCCTGGCGACAGCAACACCTTTCTCCGCTATGGTTATGCCGAATTCCGCTCCCCTGATTTCAGGCAAGATACGCACTGCAGTGTTGTAGATTTCCTCAGGCTTCATCAAAAGGGTGGATTGCTCAGGAATTTCCACGGATTGCATAATGATGGAAAATTCCTGCCCGCCATCCAGTTCCAATAACTGCATGAGTGAAAGGTTGGCGCTCTTCAAGGCATTGTCGGCGGTTACCTGCGCCAGTTCTTCAGAGGCCAACGCGGCTTCGGCGTCTAACAAATTGCCCTGTGCCATGGACCCGGTCTCAACCATTTTGGCTGTCCGATTGCGTGTCTCAACGGCGGTTTCCACACGGTCTTTCGAGGATTTCAGTGCTTCTGCGGCGAACAGCACTTGCAAGTAGGCCGCCGCCACATTGAGCGAAATATCATTACTGATCTTGGCCAGGTTTTCCCGGCTCTGTAGATATTCGTATTTGCTTTGGGCAAGGCTGTTTTGTAAACGCAAGCCACCAAACAGGGTAACATTGGACGACACCGAAAAGTTGGAGGTCATGGTTTCGTTTTCGGTGATGGTATTGGTGAAGGGGTCCACGGATCTGCCGAATGAGCGTTGATAGGAACTGCTGGCATTCACAGAGGGCAGCATGGTAGCCAGGCTTTGATCGCGATTGACTTTGGATAACTCAGTCGAAATCTCTGCTTGTCGGATGGATATATTGTTGGCCCGCGCATATTCAATGCATTCTTGTAGCGACCACTGCTTTTGAGCTTGGGCGAATAAAGTGGACAAGGCAAGGAAAAAAGTCAGAAAAATACGCATGAGTCGATTGATGGGAGGAGCTTATTTAATTGACTGCAAAGATATGCAAATGCCATCATGGGTTGGCATCCGCTTCCGCAACCACTTCCTTTACTTCGGGAATCATGTTTTTCAATAGGTTTTCTATCCCCGATTTCAAGGTCAAGCTTGAAGAAGGACAGCCACTGCAGGAACCTCTGAGCGCAACGGTAACGACTCCGTCTTTGAATGAACGAAAACGGATCTCACCCCCATCCTGGGCCACAGCAGGGCTCACATATTCCTCCAGCATCGCCACGATCTTAGAGATCAAGGCATCATCATGATCGGGTTGCTCCTCCGACGCGATTTCTTGGCTTCTGAGTGGAGCTGTTTCGGCGGAAGGGAAAGGGTTCGACAAAAAAACCTTTTCATCCGACATTAAAAAACCACGGATGTACTCGCGCAGGATGTTGGATATTTCGTACCAATCGAGCTCCCCCTCTTTGGTCACCGTGATGAAGTTGGAAGAAATAAAAACCGATTTAACGCTGGAGAAGGAAAACATACCTTGTGCCAGTGGACAGATCGAGGCTTCCAATGCGCTTGCATATTCAACAGATCCTTCGCTCAATAACATCCTGCTGGATACGAATTTCAAAGCAGCGGGATTTGGAGTGGATTCAGCGTAGACGTTTACCGGTTGGGCCATGTGTTGGTTGTGTGATGTGTTAAACAATCAAAGGGTTTAATGGTTTGTGCCAGCGCCCTTATTTGAGTCAATGGATTTTTGCTGCTTGAGAAGTTTGGGAGTCATGACAAGCACGCCTGCCAGCATCCCTATGACAAAGGTGCAAAACAGGATAAGCGCCAAACTGGTGTTATCGGTTTTCCAAAAAAAGAAATGTACTGGAACCTTGTCAGCGTTTTGCAAGGCAAAAATCATGGCCAAGGCGGCAATCAACAGTCCCCAAATCAATTTACGCATGGTAGGAGTGAATAGACTAATTTTATGCAGCCAAAATTAGGCTATTAAATTCATT
>JBMTLM010000263.1:0-3396 GCA_049431185.1 Bacteroidia bacterium
GGAATCAAATGCCACCCGTAAATTGCCATTGATGTAGCGAGATGCATTGGCTCCCACGATGGCATTTGCCGGCGCTTGGATCATACGCACCTCATACGGTCCTGTGTTGATTCGGCCATCATTGAAGATGAGCGTTTGGCCGACATTCAAATTGTTGCTTAGGAGCATTCCCGAGGGATTGGAGAGCCGCAAAAAAGCGAAGGTGGTGATATTGTTCCCTCCTACCATTTGGGAAACGTTACCGTTGAAGTCGACGGTACCGGGCAACGAATCAAGCAGGCCTTGTCCGCTGTTGGTCCAATCACCCTTTATGTACACGGTGCCCGAATTTAAAACACCTCCATTCCCTTGAATGCTGATGGATCCGGGAGTGACAATGGTGGCTGTAGGGCTGATACGAATCTTGGCGCCATCGGTACGAATCGTTTGTGCCGAAGACCAATGGCTGACCATCATCAAAGCCCAAGCGGTCAATAGAATTTGTATGGTGCTACTATTACTAACCATTGAGGTCCTTAGCCGTTTCCATTAATACACAAACATATAATTGCATAAAGCCTATTTTTCAGTTACAGATATGATGGGGCCAAATTTGCCTTCCGGTAGCGTGTTGATGCCTTTTAAGTACATCTCAGAAATGGCACCATCCAGGAACAAGGCATTATTACAGCCAAATACATATTTGAAAACTTCAGCAAAGTCCATGAAATTGGCTTCTGTTTCCGTGCATAGGAAAACGGTACGAAATGGATTTTCACTATTAACACCCACGCCGCTTCTTATCTTTCGATTGGAAGATGCATAGCTGAACGCAGGATGGGGTTTGCCGTTGATCAATAGCATTGGACCCGATTGGGTAGCGCACCTCACTTTAGAAGTATCTAACTTCGAAGATATCCATTCAGAGGATCCCAAAATTTGGGAACGCCCCTGCTGATCTACAAAAAAAACACCATTCGGCATCAAATAGAAATTTTCTCCTGTTTTGGGGTTTTCCCTGTCCAATTCAAAAAAAGTATCCCTGGAAGCGCTTATGTATAGCCCCTCGGGGTCCATTTTTGGGGTAAACATTCCTGCGTTGGTAAGCATCAACAGCTTTTTATCGCCCACGGTGTCTAGATGCGATTTGAGCTTTTTGAAATTCGAGAAAATTGATGAATCCCGTGTTGACCAAAAATGTAGGTCGATATGATGCATGGCCGTGTCAGATATGAAATAGAGATACTTGGTGCCTCCTATTGAAACCTGGTTACCGCCTATCTTAGACAAGAAATGGCTCTGCAATTGCTTCCCGATTTCGCCTTTTTTAGCCGCGAGAGTGTCCCGCAACGATTTATGCACATTGATTTCTTGCGCCCACTTAATACTGTCCATAGAAAGCTTTCTGACGGCATTGAGGTGCTCCACAAATGGCTTGTGAGTACCTATCGCCGTAAGGCTGTCTGGTTCCAATCCTGGGTTATTTTTGATGTATTTCTCCAAAATGTCTCCCAGTTTTTTATACAGCTCGATTCGGCGAGTATTTAATCCGGCAAACTGCTTATCTAGACCCGTTATTTTTTGATGTGTTTCATCAAACTTTTTGCACTGTGCTTCATACTCCTTTAACCATTCTGATACAGATTTCTTGATGATCGTATCTGTTTTGGCTTTTGAAGTATCGGCGTACACTACCGATGCCATGGAGGGCAGGCAAAATAGCATCAGCAAGGATGAAAGCAACGTAATTGTTAAAAAGCCATTATATTTGGATGAACCTAACATCGATTTTCAATAAGTAGTTGACGTTAAAGATAAAATTATTTTTTCAAAACAGCCATGATAAAAACCGCCAGATTCCTGAGTCAACCATTGATTCAATCCAACTCCAAAATGATTCTCGGGTGTTTTTTAAAATCAATTGCCTTTCACCGCAAGGCATTATTTGTCATGTACATGGGTCTTTTAACGGCCGTCGCTTCTGCCCAGACCACGATCAACATGGAAAAAATTGGAGGCGTACACATGGTGCCTTGCAAGGTAAATGGGATCAGCCTTCGATTCATTCTTGATACGGGGGCATCCGATGTGTCCATTTCATTGACGGAAGCAGGGTTCTTGTTTAAAAACGGATTATTAAAGGAAAGTGATTTCATAGGTACGGAATATTATCAAACCGCAAACGGTGAGATTATCGAGGGAATGAAAGTGATTTTACGTGAAATAGAGTTTGCGGGCGTGGTGATTAAAAACGTGGTTGCGTCGGTTACCCTGACCGATGAGGCCCCCTTGTTACTGGGTCAATCCGTGCTGTCAAGAATAGGAACCTACCAAATCGATCCGGTAAAGCATACATTCACCATCAGTCGAAAAACTGCCCCATCGACACCGGGTCAAGTGACGGATATAGATGGTAATTCCTATAAGGTGGTACAAATCGGATCCCAAACCTGGATGGCTGAAAACCTGAAAACCACAAAATACTCGAACGGAGAGGCCATAGAAAATGTCGTTTCCGACATGGATTGGGCCAATATCACGATAGGAGGCTTTTCCGCTTATGACAACAATCCCACTTTAGCAAATAGCCACGGGCTGCTGTATAACTGGGCCGCAGTGGTGGATGGCAGAGGCATTTGTCCTCAAGGTTGGCATATGCCCTCCAAGGAAGAATTGGAAACACTCATTGCGGAGGTTCAGTCTGCAGGAATCAGGACAGGGTCCTTAAAAAACCAGCAAGGGTGGAACACGCCCAACGTGGAAGCAAAGAACCAATTTGGTTTTAATGTTTCCGGTTCAGGAAAAAGATGGTTCAAAGACGGCGCTTATCAGTTTTTCAACGAAGGGGCATATTATTGGTTAAGCAGCAGTAGTGGTGCTGCAAGGTCATACTACTTTGCTTTTTCATTCGATAGTCCTGAATTAAGGATGGCCACCTTTTTTCAAAATGATGGCTTTTCCTGCCGATGTATCAAAGATTGAATGCTCCAGTACTACATCTTCATCATGATGTATCGGCAGATTTTGCCTGTATAAAACATGTTCTCCGATGATCGACCTTCGTAATACATGGAACACCCCTGGCTTTCAAGCACCAGCGCGTTTTCGCATCCAAGCTTATTCTTGAAGAAATCAGCGAAATCAAAAAAATTCACCGGCTCGTTGGAAATGGCAAACTGAAGGAATTCCTGACCTTGACTGTTGGTGCTGACACCGACCCCCACCCTTAAGTGTTTGTTAGCGGAATTGGGGGTAAAACCCGGATGAATCCTATTATCGACAACCAGCATAGGACCGGATTGAATCCCGTGGATCACTTGCCCGTGCCTTGAAATATCCGCAGTTTCACATATTACCACCCTGTTATTCATAAGCAAAAGGGCTCCGTTGGGCTTCAGGTAAAAATTTCCTTCGCCA
>JBMTLM010000264.1:0-3355 GCA_049431185.1 Bacteroidia bacterium
ATGGTGGGCAGAGGCCATGGAATTGGTCAATAGCATGGTGGTGAAAACCATCAAAGGTGCCCACCCCGATAAAAAAGGTCAGTTTGAAGTGATGTCCGAATTCAGGGATGAGGAGGAAGATAAAGAGTTTATGGAACGGCTTTTCAAGGAAACCGTGCGCAACGATGCCGAATATGAAAAGCTGGTAGCAGAGCGAACCAAAAACTGGGAGCTCGAACGGATCGCCCTCGTAGACGTGATCCTCTTAAAAATGGCGTTGAGTGAAATCATGAACTTTCCAAGTATCCCGGTGAAAGTCAGTATCAATGAGTACATCGATATCTCCAAGGACTACAGCACTCCCAAAAGCAAGGTTTTCATCAATGGGGTGATTGATAAGCTGGTGATAGAGCTAAAGGAAAGCGGCGCCTTTAAGAAAACCGGGCGTGGTTTAATTGAATGATTAGATGGGCGATTGACGATGGGCGATTGGCGATTGACGATTGATGATAGACGATAGTGATTTACGATTTACGATGAAAACAGTCCGTTCACTATTGATTTCTGCCTTCGTAGGCTTCTTGTTGGGATCCTGTGGATCATCCCAGCCGAATGAAGAAAAAAAAATCTCCCCAGAGGTAGTCAGTAACCCTGCATCCGCCGACCCCAACGCAGCACCCGGTACCGCCGCTCTGCCTGCTTTCAAATTCGAGAAGGAAAACCATGAGTTTGGCGAAATCGTTGAAGGCGAAAAAGTAACATACACCTTCAAATTCACCAACGTGGGTAATGCGCCATTGGTGATTTCAAGTGCATCAGCATCTTGTGGCTGTACGGTACCTGAGTACACCAAAACCGCGGTGCAACCCGGTGAAGAAGGTGAAGTAAATGTAACTTTTGACAGTGCCGGCAGGTCGGGAATGAATGCTAAAACCATTACTCTGATAGCCAATACGGAACCCAATACGAAGGTTTTGAAAATCAGTGCCGACGTTCAAAGCAAACAGACAAACCAATAAACCTCATCTAAATTATTATGAACCCCTTCCTCCTCATTGTTTTACAGGCCCAAGGCGCGCCCGGCGGTGGCATGGCCAATCTAGTGATGATCTTACTCATCGTTGTGATTTTTTATTTCTTCATGATTCGTCCTCAAATGAAAAAGGCCAAATTGGAACGGCAATTCAAAGAGACGCTTCAAAAAGGCGACAAGGTCATTACCATCGGTGGGATCCATGGCAAAATCGTAGAAATTGCCGATACAACTTTTTTGTTAGAGGTTGATTCGAACGTAAAAGTCAGGTTGGAAAAAAGCGCTGTTTCAGCGGAGGCCACCAAAGCATACCGCGATCGCACTGAAGGCCCGAAGAAATAAGAAAAACGAATCCGTAGACTCTAGCAATCGATGTCAATCGTAAACAATGGCAGAAAAAGAGGGAACGGAATCATCGGTAGCTAAAATCGCCGCCAAAATCAAGCCCAACCGCAAGGCGGCTGTTTTTGTGTTGTGCCTAGTGATTTCCGCAGTAGCGTGGTTCGCAAAGGCGCTTACAGGCTCCTTCAGTACCTCCTACCACATACCCATCGCCTATCAAAACCTACCTTTCAATTCCAGGCTCGGAGGCGATTTACCCAAGGAAGCCGTCTTTCATTACCAAGGAAGTGGCTGGGATCTGTTGTATCTGCATTTTAGAAACATTCCTGACTCCATTACCATAGATATCGGAAAGGACTCCATTGTTGACGGCAAAATCCGCATTCGTTCGCTTTCCCTGATCAGCCAGTTGCCCGACGACCCACTTCCATTCCGCATCGAACCAGAGTGGATCGCTCCCGGCATCATCAGCGAGACATCCAAAAAAATCCCCGTCATTGCTGACCTCGACATTGGTTATCGAAACAGATTTGACTCCATCAGAGGGGCAACCACTGTTCCAGATAGCATTCAAATTTCAGGCCCTCCCGACCTGTTGAAAGCGATTCAAAAAATTGAGACTGTGCAATTCAGCCGAAAAGATGTTTTTCAAAACATTTCCGAGCAAGTGTATCTCAAAAAAAGTCTACCCAAGGGCGTTTTACAATCTCACACGCAGGTGGAGTTAACGGTGGAGGTAGGCGAATTTACAGAAGGGTCCTTCATGGTACCGGTAGATTTCAAAGGATCTGAAGGTGCCCAACCTACCCTCATCCCCTCCAAGGTTAAAGTTGTTTTCCAAGCTGAGTTATCGCGGTTGGGTGCCATCAAACCCGATGATTTTTCCTTACAAGCGGATACCACCTTTCAAAATACCGGCAACCCATTGCCCATTCAAGTCATCAAAAAACCAGCAGGCGTCAAGCGCATTCGTCTCGAACCCGACCGGGTTGAATATCTGTATCAACCATGAGACCGAAAATCATTGGCATCACCGGAGGTATCGGTTCTGGCAAATCAATTGTTGCCCGATGTTTAAGAGTCATGGGCTACCCCGTGTATGATGCCGACCAACGCGCATCCCAATCCTTGGATTCGGATCCGAATGTGAGGATGCAGGTAATGCAGTTGTTGGGTACTGAAGCCTATTCAAAGGAAGGCAAACCCAACAGGACCTTCATCAGCAGCAAGGTATTCAATGCCCCACAGCTGCTCGCCGGGCTTAACCACATCCTACATCCCGTGGTTCGCAAGGATTTTGAGGATTGGGTCAATGCTCACCATCAACATCCTATCGTATTCAAGGAAGCGGCCATCCTTTTTGAAAGTGGAGCCTACCAACAGGTCGACCAGGTGATTGCCGTTACCGCGCCCGAGCAAATTCGATTGGTACGTGTGCAAAAAAGGGATGAACGTTCCGAACAGAAGATCAAATCCATCATGGCACGGCAAATGGATCAGGAAGAGTTGGTGCGCCGCAGTGATTTTGAGATCATCAACGATGACATGACTCCTGTGTTACCCGCCTTGATCGAACTACTGAATCAACTGAAGTCCTAATCAGTAACGATGACCCAAGTTTTAGCCATCGAAAAAACGGCCAAGGGTCTGTATTTCCAACCAGGAGACTTCTACCTGGATCCTAAGAGGGGTGTTGACAGAGCTGTGATTTCGCACGGCCATGCCGATCATGCGATTGCCACCAACAAAGAGGTTTGGTGTACGCCCGCCACTGCGGCCATCATGGAAGCAAGATACGGCACCAAACTCAAATCCATCTTGCATCCGGTTGCCTTGGATGTTCCCTTTGAGGTTAACGGCATACCCTTGTGTTTTCATGGCGCAGGGCATATGTTGGGCTCAGCACAGACCTTGATCCATCATGAGGGATTGCGGTATTGTTATACCGGGGATTTCAAAACCCGACAAGATCATTCATGCGAACCTTTTCATCCAGTGCCA
>JBMTLM010000265.1:0-3345 GCA_049431185.1 Bacteroidia bacterium
TCGACCAAGAGGCGATCAACTTGGTGCAAGACCTTTACCGCACCCTCTATAATAAAGGATACAGCACCAGAAATGCGCTAGACATCATAGAAAAGGAACTTCCTGCGCACCCTTTGAAAGACGAAATCATTGAATTCATCAAATCCTCGGACAAAGGAATCATGCGAGGTTATTCAGGTGGCGACAACGAATAAAAAGAGCAGATCATCCATCTCCTCCATTGAGCTGGTGGGTGCCGCTAAGTTTTTTAACGGACGTGCGGTTTTTCAAAACATGCATGTTACACTTCAAAAAGGTGAAGCATGGTCTATCACGGGTCCAAACGGCTCTGGAAAATCCACCCTGATCAAGGTACTTGGCGGTTTTACCGGCCTTTCGGAGGGAAAAATTCATTGGCAGGCTCACGACCATCCAGTTGTAAATGCTGACATTTACCAATACTGCTCGTTGGCTGCCCCCTATCTGGAGCTTTTTGAATCCTTCACCTTAGAGGAAAACATCCGATTTTACGGTTCACTCAAAGGTTTTCGTCATGATATGGGCGATTCCGATGTCATGGAGTTCATTGGGTTGAAACATGCGGCTAATAAACCTATCCGGGATTTCTCCTCTGGCATGAAACAACGAACCAAATTGGGATTGGCGTATTGTGCGGATACCGACATTTTATTATTGGACGAGCCGCTAACGAACCTTGATTCCAAAGGCTATGAATGGTACAGGAACATACCAGATGACTACATCAAAAGTCGAATCGTTGTGGTAGGCTCCAATTTGGAAGGTGATGAAACTTGGTTTTGTTCCCATCGGATCAGCATGACAATCCCTGGCTGATTTTTTTTGATTAACTGAAACCTTCCAGATTCATTTGCGTAGAATTTTTTTATAAAAAACCTACGCTATGAGCAAAGAATACACACAAGCCGTTGACCCGACTGAAAGTGCCACGTCCAAAGGCGCATACATGGTTTACGATCATTGCGAGGATGAAAACAAAACCATTCAAATGAACAACAACGCCACCTTTGCCGCAATAGAATTGACATTCCTTGTATGTGTCACAGCGTTAATCATAGTATACAGTATCTTTTGATAAGATAAGCATCCTCCGCCACACAGACTGGCGCCGATTAAACCACAATGGTGTAAGAAACCATTGTGGTTTTTTCATTTTATACACATGATCGCATGCATATTGAAGATGGAATGCGACCTCTTTTAAAAGCATTTGAAATTTTTTCAATAAAAAACACGCCTAATTGTAAGATGTCGCATTTCGTATCAAAAATGAACACGAATAACTCAAAAGCACTCCGCGAATACGGATTTGCTTTCAATCAATAAACGGGATTTCAATAGCACAAAAAAAAGCATTAACATCTGTTTTTCAATTACTTACAATACAATGAGACGGCCGTTTAGCAACCCAATCAATCACACTTTGAAACAAAACCTTACACCGGCAATGGGATTGATGGAATTGAAAAATACCCCCTCTCATTCGGAGACATTTTTGGGAAGATTCAAAAAACAAAAAAATGAAATCTTTCAACAAACGCTCCTTACTGGTGATCCTGCTAACACTTATTGTAGGTGTATCATTTGCCCAAGACACCAGGAAATACCGTGTTACCGCTTACAAGAATGGTAACAATGGCATCTCTTCCCTTTCCAACACCGTGGAAGTGATTCCTTTTATGAATATCTATATCCCAAACTCCTTTACTCCTAATGGAGATGGATTGAACGACACCTTCGGTGCCATTGGCGAGGCTATAGGTGAATACACCATGCAGGTTTTTAACCGCTGGGGACAACTGGTATTCGAGTCCACCAACTACGGCAAGCAATGGGATGGCACCTACGATGGCCAACCCGTACCTACCGGATCTTATGTATATAAGATGCGCGCCAAAGGAAAAGCCGGCAACCTAACCCAAAAAGAAGGAACGGTTACCGTCGTTTATTAATCAAATTAAAAAAACAACCATTTAATAATTCAAACCATTAACAAACTAAGTAAAATGAAAAAGCAAACCATTACCATCCTCACCATCGCATTTGCACTTGCAACCGTTTTCCAGTCTAACGCCCAAAGCAACGTGGCAGCAGATGAAACCAACTACAACACCTCAAATGAGGAACGGAATCCTGTACCATTGATGGCATCTAAACCCACCACCAACAGCGGCACCATCTCTGCCTTCTGCCCTGTGATTACATCTTTGAACATCCTTGACAAAGGCTCCGATTTGGTCGTTTTAGGATGGAATAACACTGCCAATTTCTCCACCATCTCCATCCGTTACGCTTTGCTTGGATCGAACATGTGGAGAACCATCACCATCCCCGGCAATCCAAACCCTGGACAATTCACATTGACGGGTTTGAATTCCACTACGAGTTATGAAATTATGGTAAGCACCACTTGTCTGACCGGTCAGGTTTCACAATGGACACACCCTATCACCGTTACAACATTTGATGTACCCGCACCTCGTATCGGACAAGTTCGTGGCAACACCCGGATGACGCTCAACCCAAATCCAGCCAGCACAACCACTATTGTTTCTTATCAAGTGCCTGCAGGAACGGTTTCAACTTTGGAAGTGATCAATCTTGCCGGACGTGAAGTGTTCAAAACACAAATCATTTCCACGGAAGATAAGACACAATATAACTTGGATGTGACCGCCTTGCCATCTGGTTTATATTTCGTGAGAATCACCAACCGCAATGGTATTTCAGCAGAGAGACTCACCAAGCTTTAATTCAAACACCACAAACATAAAAAGGAGGCCTAGTGCCTCCTTTTTCATTTTAATCAGGGTATAACAAGTACTTTTTCCGCTTTTGCTTAAATTGATCCAGATCGGGCTTCCATGAACTTCTGATTTCTTCAGCTGATAAGCCATTTTCAATCTGCTTCCTGAGTTGATCGGTTCCCGCAAGTTTTTCAAAAAACGGATTGAAAAACTTCGTTTTGTCAGGAAAGGCATTGTACATTTCCAAAATCCATTCAATCATCAGCCGACGTTCAATTTTGACCCGGGAAACCTCCTTTCTTAAGTCTGTGGCTTTACAAAGCTCTCCTTCGTAGGGTGGATCCTTGATGACTCCTGGTATCTCCACCGGTTTAAACTCCATATTACCCTTGCTGTAACCGGGAAATCCCATACATGTGAAAGGAAAAGGAGTACCCCTTCCGATGGAAACGGAAGCACCTTCAAAAAAACAAAGCGTTGGGTAAAGCATGATAGCATCTTGGTTAGTCAAATTGGGTGAGGGCGCAATCGGTAATTCATAGTGATCATTGTGATCATAATGTTGCATGGGTATCACTTC
>JBMTLM010000266.1:0-3338 GCA_049431185.1 Bacteroidia bacterium
TAAGCCCTAGGTCCACCTAGAAAATTTTGTAATTGAAACCAACTATCTGAAATAGGATCATACTGCCAAAACTCATTAATGGTTGTATTGGGTGAATATCTTTCGCCACCTATTAAATAGCCCTTTCCATTTAGGGAGACAGCAAGTGTGCCATATCTACCAGTACCAGGAAGCGATGTTTTTTGACTCCAATTATCTGTACTTGGATCATATTCCCATAAATCATTTAAATAGGGGTTTCCGAAAGAGTTAACACCACATGTAACATATCCTTTAGCATTAATTGCGAAACCACTTCCGGTAAATCTAGTTTGACCTGGAAAATTTGACAATTGACTCCAAGTATTAGTTATGGTACTGTATTTTAAAACGATGTTAGAAGATGCTAATAAAAAGTATGCATCATTTCCTACTGTGAAATACATGGCGCTCCAATAATTTAACCCAACAAAAGGAGGGCTTGATAACTGCGACCATGTATTAGTAACTGGGTTATAACTAAAAAAAGTGGAATCATTTCCCAATCCATAATATCCTATACCGTTAATTGAAAACCCAACTGGTTTTACTCGAGTTATTCCAGGAAAAGATGCAACTTGATTCCAGCTATTGCCTGAAGGATTATAGGCCCAAACGTCTGAAAGTAATCCAGAGCTACTCTCTCCACCAACAATATAACCTGTAGTACCAATCACAAAAGATGGTGCAGTATTTCTGGGTGTTGATGGTAAAGACTGCTTTATAGTCCATTGAGCATTAGCTAGGCTATTTATATTTATTAATAACAATGCAAGCACTAGTTTTTTAAAAAATTTCTGTTTCATTTGTTTGAGTTAATTTTTAGTGTGATTATTTAATTTTTAGGTAAAGGAATAACAGTTTGAATACTTTAAAGATTTTTGTTTGTTATCAAAGATTATTTTTGGAAAACTATATTGAGCAAAATTTGATTCTATAGTCTGGGGACTATTTTTATCTAAAAAGATACCAGAGCTAGTAGGCATCGTTTCAGTTGGTGTTTTTAGGCAAAAAAGCACCTAAAACTCCTTGCCTAAACCAGGCAATAACCATATTCCTTGAACTATGTACTCTGCAAGGTACGATGAATCGTTGATTTACACAAAAAAGTTGTTCTAATTTTAACGCTGAAAAACAAGGCGATAGCGCATTTAAAGTTTTGTTAGAACTTTTAAATCAGTTTTTTGTGTTCGCTAAATGGTTTTTGAATTTTGAAGCAAAGTTCATTGGTGCTGCTTTATAGCATCAAACATTAGAGGCCCCCAACTTCCCAATTATTCAGTACATCCTTCTAAAACTCCACCCATTTTCCTTTCACCCCGCCATCGCCAATCTCCACGGCGGGTAGTGGGAATTTGATGAAGCCGATGGCACCGCAAACGGTTTTTAAAAAGCGGCTTTTGATCGGGAGTCTTGTCAGGTCAATATCGGGTGCCAGGTAAAACTGTCGGGAGCGCTTGAATGATTCGGTCCCTGCAATGTTACCTCTCGCTCCGGTTAGGCCATCCACGCCGTAACCAACCGCCACGTTCAACCATTTAGGGAATCGTGAATCTGTTCTGCAAAAGGATGCGATGTTTCCAGATACCCAATAGGTTTGTCCATTATAATCCTTGAACATTTGCTCTTGATAGTTGCTTCCCAATTGTTCTCGGCGGTATTTGGCGTATGGACTTTGGCTGAATGAAAATTTGATTTGTATTCGTTGTTCCTGCCATCTTAATTGCTGCCAAATCGAAAGTGACACTCCAGCTGCATTGGCAGCCATGTCGCCGTAAGAAAATCCCCATTGATCGGAGTAGCCATCAAACACCTCAACGGTGGTTAGAAACAACATGGCCGACAATCCACCGGTCCAAGCAGATTTTTTAGATTCCATGCCTGCGTTTTTGAAAAGTGCCGTTCCCCAATTGGTCAGATAATAGGCAGATCCAACGTGTCCCATCTTGTCCATCTGCATCCATTCCTCGTTATCGTTGAAAAAATGAAAACTTGATTGTGGATAATCCTTGTACCACAAGGTGTATAAGCCGGTCATTGAGGCCGCATAAACCGTGCCCATACCCGCGGCAGTCAGTAAAACTCGGTTGTAGGATGTTGAACTGTCGCCGTGCACATCCTGGGCAGCCACGGGACGGATCAACAACACAGCACTGGCCATGACGGCAAAACAAACGTTCCGCATTTGGCCTTGCATGATTCGTTAAGTCAACAGGGTTTTCTTAGCAGCCTCTAAAATATCGAATGCCTGCTCGCGTGTTTCAGACTCTGCATATAGTCTTAATACCGGCTCGGTGCCGCTGGCACGAATCATGAGCCAATCACCGTTCGGGAAGAAATACTTGTAGCCGTCGAGGTCCTCAATGCGGTCAACTGCGAATGGACCAAAGGCATTGTACGATTTGGATTTGCAATGCTCTAAAATCTGTTGTTTCAAAGCTTCATTGATGTGCAAGTCGTTTCTTTCAAACGAGAACCTCCCTGTGATTTCATAAACCTCTTCGATGAGTTCGGAAAGCGTCTTTCCGGATTTGGCCATGAACTCCCAAATCACCATACCCATCCAGATGCCATCCCGTTCGGGAATGTGCCCTTTGATGGCAATGCCACCTGATTCTTCGCCGCCTAACAGCACATCTTCATTGATCATGATTTCTGCGATGTACTTGAAACCGATTTTCACAGTCTCTAATTCCAGACCATAATGCTTACACAACTTGGCTACACGCGGCGTGGTGGAGAATGCGGTGCAAACCTTGCCTTTCATCCCCTTGTATTTAAACATGTAATGGATCAGCAGTAAAATAATGTGATGCGAGTCTACAAACGATCCATCAGAATTATAAAGTCCGATGCGGTCGGCATCTCCGTCGGTCACCAACCCGCAATCGATGTTACCCGATATGCGGATCATCTCCGAAAATTCAGCGAGATTCTTGTGAATGGGTTCGGGTGCCTGGCCCATGAAGGATGGATTGTAGTCGCAGTGCAGGAATGTGATTTCAGGCAACAATCGGCGCATCACGTTTTGGCCAGCACCATACATCGCATCGTATGCGAAGTTCAATCCGGAGTTGCGAATGGCCTCCAGATCAAAAGATTTTTCCACCAACTCGCAATACATCGTTTCCAAGTCCACGAAAGTGACCATGCCCGTCTGTTCCAGTTGCGAAAGTGTTGCGTCGCCATATCCCACAGCGTTATCCGGAATGATGTTTTCGATTTCGGCAACCTGAGCGGGCAGGAGGGGACCACCGTAGGATCCTTTCAGTTTATAGCCATTGTATTCGGGCGGGTTGTGACTGGCAGTGATGATAATG
>JBMTLM010000267.1:0-3327 GCA_049431185.1 Bacteroidia bacterium
TCGAATGGGCCGAAGGATATAGGCCTCGATTCGGATTGGTGCACATCGATTATGAAAACAACTTGAGACGCACCATCAAGACCTCTGGTCGATGGTATGCCAACCACATCCGTGAAAACGGAATTTGAGTGGCAATCTGCTACTTCTTTTTCTTCAGCTCCTTATCAGAGTTGATCACTTTCTCCTTCAACCCTTCCTTGAATGCCGCTACTTTCTTGCGGATGCGCGCATCCGAAGCACCTAGGATTTGAGCAGCCAAGATACCGGCATTTTGGGCTGCATTAAGTGCCACTGTTGCCACCGGTACGCCGTTGGGCATTTGTAGAATGGAAAGCACCGAATCCCAACCATCAATGGAGTTGCTCGACTTCACCGGTACACCAATGACCGGCAGTGGTGTGATGGAAGCCACCATGCCTGGCAAATGTGCAGCACCACCTGCGCCTGCAATGATCACTTGTATGCCGCGATCTGCTGCATCCTTGGCATAGTCGAACATACGCTGCGGCGTACGGTGAGCCGACACGACCGAAATTTCGTGGGCCACGCCTAATTCGGTTAAAATATCGGCAGCGGCTTGCATAACGGTTAAATCGGAGCTGCTACCCATGATGATTCCAACTTTCGGAGCGGATGCGGTGGTTTTTTTTGCCATTTTATAAATAGTCAAATTACACAAATGCTAATTAATCTTAATTCAATCGAAAAACAGCACACAAATGGAGCAGATCAAGCGGATTTACACGAATTTATTTTGATTCAAAATCTAATTGTCGCCTACAAGCACTGATACTGCTACTGGTACTAATTACTTTTCACTAATCACTAATTACTAATTACCACTCACCACTCGAACCAAATCCTTAATCTTCCTGGCCATTTCCTTCGCTTCCTCTATTGTGCTGGCTGTAACAGTAACGTGTCCCATCTTGCGGAAGGGCTTGGTATCGCGCTTGCCATACAAGTGCACATAGGCACCTGGAATTTGCATCAGTGCCTCTAACCCCTCGTAAACCGCACGGCCTGAATGACCTTTTGCACCCAACAAATTCACCATCACTGCAGGCTTCACGATGGAAGTATCGCCAGGAGGAAGCCCCAATATGGCACGCAAATGTTGTTCGTATTGCGAAACGGTATTGCCTTCGATGGTTTGATGTCCGCTGTTGTGAGGACGAGGAGCGATTTCATTAACGAGCAATTCGCCCTTGCGGGAGATGAACATCTCCACCGCGAGTAAACCCACCATTTCCAGTTTTTCGATGACTTGTCGCGCAATGCGGATGGCTTCCTTTTCCAAAGTGGCATCCACTTCAGCTGGAGAAAACAAATACTCCACCAGGTTGGCTTCCGAATTGAACTCCATCCCGACCACGGGAAAATGACTCACCTCTCCTTTTTCATTGCGCGAAACAATCACGGATATCTCCTGATCAATATCCACCTTGCGCTCGATCATGCTGGGCTCGTCGAATGCATTGACCATATCATCTGTTGATTTCAACGGCATCACACCGCGACCATCATAACCGGACGTCCGCAACTTCTGCATCACGGGAAACAGATCTACATGTTTTTGCAAATCGCTGCTGTTAGATACCAATCGAAACTCAGATGTAGGAATCCCATTCAACCGATAAAATTCCTTTTGCAAGCCCTTGTCTTGTATGATGCGCAACACACGCGGTTGAGGAAACACCTTTTTACCCATACGCTCCAACGCCTCCAAGGCATCCACGTTCACGTGCTCAATCTCAACAGTAATCACGTCACAGTTGGCACCGAAACGCAGCACATCATCGTAGTTATTGAAATCGCCTTTTTGAAAACCGGCACAAATGGTACTGCAAGGGGCGTTCGCATCGGGATCCATCACCGCCACATCGATATTGAAGTCGATGGCCTTTTGAATGAACATACGACCCAACTGTCCGCCACCCAATACTCCTACGCGTACTCCCAAAGGGTTCTGTTTCGGTATGTTCGTTTTAGGGATATCATCAAAACTAAACACCCCTACTCGGATTCCCTTTGCGTTCTTGCTTGGCATGATTGTTCTTGGATTAGGACAAAATTAACCAATGCGCCGAAGCGAATTCAAAGAAGATTGCAGAATCCTGTATATCAATTTGTTAAAATAGCGAAAATATGAATGATGTCCATGTGGCAATCGCTTCTTATCTTGCAGGCAAATTCCATTCTTACTCCCAAATATGTCGCTGCCAGAGGTTGTTATTCACGGAAAAACGTTTGTTGTAAAAATTGATGCGGACACCATCGCCACACGCGTAAAAGAGTTGGCCGCCGAGATTTCGAAGGAGTTTGATGGCAAGAAACCGCTCTTGATTGGCGTGTTGAACGGCTCCGCGATTTTCACGGTGGATTTGTTCCGCGAGATTCCATACGATTGCGAGGTGACCTTCATCCGAGTAGCTTCATACCACAGCGGCATGTCGTCGAGTGGTGAGGTGAAGCAGGTGATGGGTTTGAAGGAAAGCATCAAAGGCCGTCACGTGATCGTGGTGGAAGACATTGTGGATTCTGGCGAAACCGCCAAGCATTTGATGCAGGATTTGCAACAACATGAACCAGCCACTTTGAAATTGGCTACGGCACTCTTTAAACCTGCCGCGTTGAAACATGATGTGCGACCCGATTATGTGGGATTCGTAGTGGAGCCCGACTTCTTGGTAGGCTATGGCCTCGATTACGACGGACTGGGAAGAAATTTAAAAGACATTTACGTATTGAAACCTTGATATCATGCTGAACATTGTTCTCTTCGGCCCTCCGGGCGCAGGCAAAGGCACCCAATCGGCGTTATTGCTTGAGAAATACCAATTGGTACACTTATCCACCGGCGACATCCTGCGTGGAGAAATCGCGCAAGGCACTGCGCTGGGCCTCGAAGCCAAATCGATTATGGAGCGAGGCGAGCTTGTGCCCGATGCCGTGGTGATTGGCATGATACGGAACAAGATTGAAGCCAACCCCAATGCAGCGGGATTCATTTTCGACGGATTCCCCCGCACGCAAGCGCAAGCAGCGGCATTGGATGAAATGCTGGATGAAAAATCGGCACCCATCAAAGCCATGTTGGCCTTGGAGGTGAACGATGATGAGCTCATGAAGCGTTTGTTGCTACGCGGCAAAGACTCCGGCCGTCCTGATGATGCCAACCCCGAAGTGATTGGCCGACGCATACAGGAATACAATAACAAAACCGCACCATTGATCGACTACTACAAAGCGCAAAACAAATTTAAATCCATCGATGGCATTGGATCTATCGAGGAGATTTTCGGCAGCCTTTGTGGGGTGGTGGAT
>JBMTLM010000268.1:0-3322 GCA_049431185.1 Bacteroidia bacterium
CGTACGTAACGCACTTTGTATCCTAAATGGCATAGATATCGGTAAATCACATCAAACGTGACATACGGACGGGAGTGTCCCAAGTGCGATTCGCCGGATACGGTTGGACCGCAAACGTACATACCTACGTAAGGGGGCGTGATGGGTTGAAAAAGTTCCTTTTCCCTACTGATCGAATTGGTGACAAAAAGTTGGTTTTCCATTTTTTATTTGGCGATAGGTGCGGATTTCATCTCCTTCAGATGTAATAGCATGTCCGCGGTCATGGCTTCAAGATCGTATTTGTTTTTCCATCCCCAGTCAGAGCGCGCTTCACGGTCATCAATCGTCTTTGGCCAGCTGTCGGCAATCGCTTGCCTGAAATCGGGTGCGTAATCAATGGTGAAATCGGGAATGTGTTTTTTAATGGAAGCCGCAATCTCCTCCGGATCAAAACTGACGGCAGCTACGTTATAGGAGGAGCGGATCTTGATCTTATCCGCATCGGCCTGCATTAAGTTGATCGTGGCATCCAATGCATCTGGCATATACATCATGGGCAACACGGTGCCGGGCTTTAGAAAGCAAGTGTAATGACCCTTTTCCAAAGCTTGGTGGTAAATGTCTACCGCATAATCGGTGGTGCCGCCTCCGGGTGGTGACTTGTAACTGATCAGTCCGGGATAGCGAAGGCTTCGCACATCGATATTGAATTTGTGGTTGTAATATTCGCACCAACGTTCACCGGCTTGTTTGCTCACACCGTAAACGGTGGATGGCTCCATTACGGTATGTTGAGGTGTTTGGTCACGCGGGGTGGTGGGCCCGAAAACGGCAATGGAACTCGGCCAAAAGATCTTCATGCCTTTTTTTTCTTTGGCGATATCCAATACATTGAACAGGCCTTCCATGTTCAATTTCCAAGCCAATTTAGGGTTTTGTTCAGCAGTGGCCGAAAGCAATGCGGCGAGTAGATAAACCTCTTTAACCTGATGTTGGTCGATGATGCGGGCAATGGTGTTGAAATCCAAAACATCGGCCAACACAAACGGACCGCTTTCACGAAGCTCACCTCCAACATATTTCACATCTGAAGCAATGACTCGGTTGTGACCATGGTCGTGTCGAAGTCTCATCACCAGGTCGGTGCCGATTTGTCCGGCCGCACCTAAAACTAAAATGGAATCCCTCTGGGACATAAGCGATTGGGAATTTTAAGCAAAGTTAATCAAGTGTCGATATCAATGGGCTTTCAAAGGCCGGCTTTTAAGACGCTTTTCCACAGCAGATCCGCCGTTCGGTCCCAGCTGAATTCGGCCGCGCGTTGCAGGCCGGCAGCAATGCATTTTGATCTTACCTTTTCATCCAACCAGATGCTTTTCATGGCGGCTGCAATCGACGTTGTACTGAAGGGGTCGCACAAAACTGCAGCATTTCCAGAAACTTCTGGCATGGAGCTGATATTGGAGGTGATCACGGGTACCCCTGATTGCATGGCCTCTATGATGGGAACCCCAAAGCCTTCGAAGTAGGATACATAGGTCATGGCCAAGGCGGCAGCCGTAACCTGCACCAGGTCGCTGATATCTAACCGACCCGTAAAAATGACATCTTCCTGATGTTTCATTTCTTGAAAGGCCTCCTCCATCTCACGGGTCCACCATTTCCGATGACCAACGATTAAGAGTTTAACATTGGAAGGGGTTTGCGATTTGAACAGATCGAATGACTTCAAAAGGTTGGCAATGTTTTTCCGCTGGTGTAGCATTCCCACGAAAAGGAAATAAGGACAACCATGGGAAAAACGAACACGAACCGCATTGATTTCAGCCGACTCCAATGGTTTATAGTTTTCGTTTACCCCGTTATAAACCACATCGATTTTGCCGGGGTCAATCCTGTAACTGGCTACAATGTCTTTTTTAGAGCATTCCGAAACAGTGGCTATTCTGTCGGCTTTTTGCGCAAAGCGGGGGAAGAAGTGCCGGTAGTAGCGCGAGGTTAAAAAGGGAAGGTCTTCAGGATGATGTTCAAAATTGAGGTCGTGCATGACAGCCACTTGTTTCACATCGGTTCTAAGGCTCAAATATCCGTCTGGACTCAAAAACAGGTCCGCCTTGTATTTGGACAATGCCGCTGTCACCGAGTACTCAAACCACCAATAATATAAAAACGGGTGACGGGCTTGGGGAAATAATGCAACGGGCTTTACGTTCTTATCAAAAATGAACTCATCTGACCACGGGCGATCAAACAAAAACAGAAACTGATCACCGGGGTTTTGGGCCGTAATCCGCTTCAGTGAATGATAAGTGAACCAACCAATGCCGTCCAGCTTTCCGGGCAGTAGTAATCGCGTGTTTACGGCAATGGTTCTTCCTGGCATTTTAATGCGCAAAGTCGGGAAACAACGGCAAAACACTTAAGGGTATTGCCTATATTTGAACTTCAACAGCCGCAATATTATGCATTTAAGGCGCATCTTGTTACAAACCATCTTTACCGCATACCTATGCATTGGTTTGCTGCGTGTTGCCGACGCACAACCGTTGGGTCTTGGCCAATGGCGCGCCCACCTACCGTATATCAATGCCAAGTCAGTGGTGAAGGCCGGCAACGATTTGTATTGTGCTTCCGATCGTGGCATGTTCGCTTACCGTACCGGAGACAATGCCGTAGAAGCCTTGTCCAAGATTTCCGGACTTTCTGAGGTGGATGTAGCCACCTTGGGCTATGATGATGCCAGCGGCATATTGTTGATTGCATATGCCAACTCCAACATCGACTTGTTGCGTGGCAATGACATCTATAATCTTTCCGATATCAAACGCAAAAACATTGCCGGTGATAAATCCATTTACAACATCGCATTCAATAACGGTTTTGCTTACTTGTCTTGCGGTTTCGGTATCGTTGTGGTTGACTTGGTGAGAAAAGAGGTCCGGGAGACCTATGTGATCGGTCCTGGTGGATCATCGATTCGGGTTTTTGACATTGCTTTCCTCAACGATTCCATTTTCGCAGCTACCGAAGAAGGGATATTGGCCGCTAACATCAATAATCCCGTATTGGTCAATTATGCCTCCTGGAATTTGGTATTGGATGACTTTGGGAACATGGGGGATTTCAATTTGATAGAAACTTTTGCCGGTCGATTGGTTTCGAATTTTGCCAAACCCAATGCCTTGGCTGACGTATCGGTTGATAGTATTTTCGTTTATGATGCAGGCATCTGGCAATCGCTGGACCCCAATTTGATTGCTCAAGGGCTCAACAAGCATCGTTCCATTCGTGCTTTCGAAGGGAAACTCACAAACACAACGGATGTAAACGTCCATGTATT
>JBMTLM010000269.1:0-3316 GCA_049431185.1 Bacteroidia bacterium
CCCTATGTTTTTCATGTTTTCCAAAATACTGGCATTTTTGGCTGACCCCCTGACCTGGGTTCTGGCCTTGTTTTTTGTGGGTATGTTCCGTTTGGTTAAGTTGGGTCGTGGTAAGAAGAGCCTTTTGGCTGCTGCGGTCTTAATCATACTACTCACCAATCCCTTACTCAGCAACTTGGCCATCCGAACATGGGAACCTGACACTTATCCAATGGACTCCATCAAGCAGCCATATGAGGTGGGCATATTACTTTCCGGTGCAACTCGCGGATTGGACCATGTTGCGAAAAGGCCTTTGTATGGTCCCGGTGCGGATCGTGTTTTACAAACCATCGAATTGTTTAAGCGAGGGAAAATCAAACGCATTCTCTTGACGGGGGGCTCCGGCAGTGTTGAATTTCCGGAACAGAAGGAATCCTATTGGATCATGAAGGTGCTCCATGACGCAGGTATTCCTGATTCTGCCGTGGTGGTGGAAGGGGAGTCACGTAACACTAGGGAAAATGCGCTGTTTTCGGCCCGAATCATTTCCAACAACCCCAAGTTGCAAGGCGGAATGTTATTGATTACATCCGCCTTCCATATGCGTAGGGCCGAAGCCTGTTTCAAAAAAGTGGGACTACAATTCGACACGTTTCCGGTTGACTCAGGCAAGTCCATACTGTCCATGAACCCATATCGCATTTTGGTGCCCGACGCTCATGGTATCTTACTATGGGACCAGCTCATCAGGGAATGCACAGGACTCTTCGCCTATTACGTAATGGACTACATTTGATAGATAAAACCTTAAATTCGCATCCATCTCATTCTTTAAAACCCTGCCCATTGAAAAACCTCTCTTTTGCAATCAACATCATTCTGGTCATTGCCGTAGGCGTTCTCTATTACAAAGTGTATTCTGATGGCGGTTCTGAACAGCTTCCTGCCAAGGGAACTTCCATGCGGGGAGATGCCATCGTCTTCATCAATTCGGACTCGTTGCTGAAAAACTATGATTACTACAATGAGCTGTTGCAAGGATTGGAGTCGCAAGAGGATAGTATTGATATGATGCTCAAGTCAAAATCAAAGTCATTAGAGTCAGAGTTTGCCGCTTACCAATCAAAAGCCGCTGGCATGTCCCCCGAACAACGCGCAATCACAGAGGAGCGCATGATGGCCAAGCAACAAGAATTAATGATGTTGAAAGAATCCTTGGTTGATGACTTGCAAGCAAAAGAGTCAGCCATGAGTGACTCCGTACATGCCCGCTTGGTGCGAGCGCTGAAAGAGGTCAATAAGACCAATCACTACTATTATGTTTTGGGATATCAACGTGGCAATGGCATTTTGTTTGCAAATGACTCACTGGACATCACCAAACAGGTGCTGAAAGAGCTGAACGACTGAAAACTATTTGCCTTTCAGGTTTTCGATCTGGTTTTTGATCACGCTTATTTTCTCCTCTGCGTCTGCTTTCTTTTTAAGCTCTAAATCGATGACTTCCGGTTTGGCTCCGGCCATGAACCTTTCGTTGAGTAGTTTTTTATTCACTGAAGCCAAAAAACCCTCCAGATAATCCACTTCCTTGGATAGTTTTTGAATCTCATCCTCCGTGTTGATTTGATCCATGATGTCCAGGAAATATTCAGCGGATCCTGCTAAAATCGGCACCATGTTGGATGGTTTCGTATCCACAACGCCGATGGAGGAAATATTACAAAGCTTGGAAATGGAGTTGTAATAGCCCGTGAGCTCCACTCCGGAGCCCTTGAGATAATGTAGCGTTAAAGGTTCCTTATTGGGAATATTGGATGATTTTCTGATGTTACGTATGGCAGTCACGAGCTGCTGCATGGAAGCAAAATCAGTTTCGGTTTTTTTGTCGATGGATCCGTTGGCAGGCCATTGGGCTACAATTAGGCTTTCCTCGGTTTTCCTCGCCGCCAAATGATGCCAGATTTCTTCAGTGATAAATGGCATGAACGGATGTAACAGTTTGAGCAGGGATTCAAAATTTAAGATGGTGCGTTCACACGTCTCCGTGTCCAATACGTTTCCAAACTCCGGCTTAATCAGCTCCAGGTACCACGAGCAAAAATCATCCCATACCAGTTTGTAAATCGACATCAAGGCTTCGGATAACCGATATTTATCAAATAGATCGTTGATGATCGCGGTTTCGGCGGCAATCCGTTGTTCCATCCAATCCAGTGTCAAACGGTTTCTTTCGGCAGCTACCGGGTTGGTGGAGGCAGTTTCCCTCCATCCATGGATCAAGCGGAAGGCGTTCCAGATCTTGTTGGAAAAATTTCGCCCTTGCTCGCACAAAGATTCGTCGAAGGGAAGGTCGTTACCTGCAGGCGAACAGAGCAGCATACCCACTCTCACACCATCGGCTCCGTATTTTGCCATGAGCTCCATTGGCTCAGGGGAGTTGCCCAATGACTTAGACATTTTTCTGCCCAGCTTGTCTCGCACAATGCCGGTCAGATATACATTGCTGAAGGGCTTATCGCCACGATATTCGTAACCTGCGATGATCATTCTGGCCACCCAAAAGAACAGGATTTCAGGGGCGGTCACCAGGTCATTGGTGGGATAGTAATACTTGATGTCCGCATTATTGGGGTCCTTGAAGCCGTCAAAAACGGAGATTGGCCATAACCATGAGGAGAACCAGGTGTCCAATACATCCTCATCCTGTGTGATGATTGCATCCGAGGGAAAGCCTGGATGCTGCGCAATAAATTTCTTAACGGCGTCTTCTTTGGTTTTGGCAACCACAAAGCGGCCATCCTGATCATACCAGGCCGGTATGCGTTGTCCCCACCATAACTGACGAGAGATACACCAGTCATGCACATGCTCCATCCAATGGCGGTAGGTGTTTTTGAATTTTTCAGGCACCAACCGAATGTTGTCATTCATCACATGCTCCAATGCGGGCTTGGAGATGTGGTCCATTTTCAAAAACCACTGCATGGAAAGCCGTGGCTCGATTACGGCGTTTGTTCTCTCTGAAAATCCGACACTGCTCTTGTATGGTTCGGTTTTCACCAGATGACCTGAAGCATCCAGATCCTTGACAATTTTTTTCCTTACATCGAATCGATCTTCGCCGATATAATGTCCGGCGGCCTGACTCATTTTACCGTTAGGCGTCAGCACATCGATGGTTTCCAAACGGTGTTTGATACCCAATTGATAATCGTTCACATCATGAGCGGGAGTTACTTTCAAGGCTCCTGTTCCAAAGTCCATGGCCACGTACTCATCGGTAATGATCGGTATTTTTCTCTTGGCGATTGGTACGATGGCTTGCTTACCATGA
>JBMTLM010000270.1:0-3307 GCA_049431185.1 Bacteroidia bacterium
ATTTATGAAAAACCTGCCATGGCAGTTGATACCCATGTTTTTCGAGTATCAAAACGCATCGGCTTGGTAACACAGACCGCCTCCACCCCATTGGCTGTGGAGAAGCAACTGGTTAAAAACTTACCTGAAAAAGTGATTCATAAAGCCCACCACTGGCTGATCTTGCATGGTAGGTATGTTTGCACCGCCCGAAATCCGAAATGCGAATCATGCGAAATCAAATCGATTTGCAAATCAAGCCCGGATAAAAAATCAGTCAAAAAGGAACGATAAAGGCAAAGGTTTTCAGTTACCGTTGCGGTGCTTGTGCTTAAGCACTTTTGCCTCAATATAGAAAATGATTTCTTCAGCGATGTTTTTGCTTTGGTCACCGCTGCGCTCTAGCTTACGTATGGTCGACAACATGTAAAGGCTCTGATTTACCTTGTCGGGATGGCTGGTGATGAAGTCAGCCACCGCTTTATTGGCAGCCAAATTGATTTCATCCATTTGCTCATCCTTCAAGAACACATTACGGGCCAAGGATGTATCCTCTGAGTCAAATGCTCGGGTAACATCGGATAGGATCGCGTTGGCTAGTTCAAACATTTCCAACACCCGGGTCTGATGCAACAGCTCTTGATCCGGTGGATTATTGATGTTCAGGACAAACTGGGCAATGCCTTCGGCAATATCGCCAATACGTTCTAGGTTGGAATTTGTTTTCAAACATGCCAGCACAAAACGGAGATCGATGGCCACTGGATTGAACAACGCAATGATGTTTTCGCAATCACGATCCAACTTCAACTCAAAAGCATTCACCCTTTTTTCATTGACGCGCACTTCTCTGGCCAAATCTTTGTCAAAGTCGCGTAGCGAACGCAGCGCCTTATGCATCTGCGACCCAACCAAGGCAAACATTTCATTCATGTCTGACTTGAGGTTCTTGAGTTCAATATCGAGGTGCGTCATGGGACAGGATTTATCAGCCGAATCGGCCAGTGATGTAATTCTGGGTACGGGTATCTTTAGGGTTGGTGAAAATCACCCGCGTCTCGTCGTGCTCCACCATTTCCCCTAAATAGAAGAATGCAGTGTGGTCGCTAACCCTTCCAGCTTGCTGCATGTTGTGCGTAACAATCACGATTGTGTATTGCGTTTTCAATTCATAAATCAACTCTTCGATCTTGGAGGTGGAAATAGGATCCAAGGCCGAGGCAGGCTCATCCATCAACAACACCGATGGTTCAATGGCCAATGCCCGCGCAATACAAAGTCGCTGTTGCTGACCTCCAGAAAGCTCAAACGCTGATTTCCTGAGTTTATCCTTCACCTCATCCCACAACGCAGCCTGTTTCAAGCTTCGCTCTACCCTTTCCTCGATGAAAGTCTTGTGGGTAACACCAGTTACCCGTAATCCATAAGCCACGTTCTCAAAAATCGATTTGGGGAAAGGATTGGGCTTTTGAAATACCATGCCAACCTTCTTCCTCAACTCATCGGGAATTACGTTTTTAGAAAAGATGTCCTTGCCGTCCAACAACACATCCCCCTCGATACGAACATTATCGATCAAATCGTTCATCCGGTTGAAAAGCCTCAAATAGGTAGATTTACCACAACCGGAAGGACCAATCAGCGCCGTGACCGTGTTTTTGGGGATACCCAAGGAGATGCCTTTCAACGCATGAAAGTCGCCATAATAAAGGTGTAAATCCTTGGATTCAAGCTTATACATATTAATCGCCGCTTTTGTGGTTGCAAATTTAGAGACAGGAGGGTCCTCCAATGTTAAGCCAATATTAAGTTCTTGTTTCATAAAAAAAAAGGGCCGACGGAGGTCGACCCTTTTGAGTTCAAATTGCAACGCTTATCGAACCACCGAAACTTTTCTAACGATGGATTCATTGCCTGTGTTGAGTTCCAATTGATAGATGCCTCCACTTAATTTTGAAACATCCATTGACCAAGAACTTTTGCCCGTCCTGGCCATCCACGAACCAGTGCTTACTGCACGACCATTCATATCCAACAAGCTATAAGAGATCTCAGGAGATAATCCGCCGAAATCATAATCAATGGTAACAAAATTTGATGCTGGGTTTGGATAAGGCTGACCAATCATGATACTATTCCCGTTTTCACTGATGCCAACTGGAATCTTTGAAATCGATGCATTGATCATCAAATCCTCCAACTCACGGTAGCGATATGCAGCCCATGCAACGGGATTGGAAGCGGAACCCAAGACTTCAAAGGTTCTGTTTGAGATGGGAGTCACCTGGTTCTGCCCGACGCTGATTCCATCGCCAGCCATCATCCAGGCCACATAGAATGATCCTGAGTTGATTTGAATGGGCGCGTTCAAGGTTACGTTGTTCCAGGAACCCACCACCACGTTGGCTGGATCAACATACACCGAATCCAATACGGTTAACGGAGTTCCGTCGATGCCATCATCATCCAAAACCAGCACGTTAAATCCAACCAGATTATTGTTTGCAGCAATGTAAACACGAACCTGGTCAACCAAACACGGGGTGAATGGTGGAACAAATTGCACACCGGCTCCACCACCGCCACCGGACCATGACAACCCGCCAAGGCCAGCATCCTGGCCGGTATCGAAGGAGAGCAAAATATTGGATTGCGTGGTATCAACCACCTGCAGTTCCAACTCACGCTGATTGTTGCTGGGCGTGGCATCACCTGTGAGCTGGGTGTTATTGATATGACGGAAAACACCAGGGGTAACCGAGCCGAATGTTTGACTGAAAATCAGGTCTTGAGTATCACCGGGATTCAAGGCGTTGGTGGCTATGGTTCCAAGCGCTTGGTTCTGATTACTGGAGTTGATGACTCGTGATTGAACGTTAAACGAAGCCAATGGCTGGTTGCCCGTGTTTTTAACTTGGGAGGTCATGGTATAGGGCGTTCCGCCAGCCGACAAAAAGAGTCCGCCCGTGCCCTCATTATTGATAAAACTGGTAGATGCATCGCTCACTTGGAAGTTAACCACCGGAGGGTAGGTGAATTTGATGGCATACTGGGAGGGTGGAAACACATCATGTGAATGTTGCAGACCGATATTTCCTGAGTTATTCTCAATACCGATGGTGACGAAGTTTCCAGGATTATTGTAGGTACCGATCTGAGACTGATATTGGTAAGTAATGGAGCTATCCGCTTTACTCAGAATAATTTGAAACGTATTGCTACCAGTGTAACCCGCCGCGGCGTCCCAAAATGGCACGTTGATGTAGGAAACAACTAAGGTATCCTCTGTTGGACTGGTCCAATACCAGCATTCCGTACCGGCAATGGG
>JBMTLM010000271.1:0-3273 GCA_049431185.1 Bacteroidia bacterium
ACCACCAACACCACCAGGAAAGAATTACATAAATATTCACCAATTGAAAGATCAAGATGGCATTTCTCCATCTGGCAAGGTGGTTTCGCATGAGAATCATACCAACAAAGGCAAACAGCATCAAAGGAGTATATATGAACCATCCTTTCCTGAAGCCGAACAAACCGTTGGCGATTTGCGGGTCTAGGAAGTTGAATCCCTCTTCGGCATAAGAGTAACACAGGTAGCTTCCCGTGACTGTTTTCCAATAGATCAGTTGTGGTAACCAGATCAGGAGTATGGTTGGAAGACTGATGAGTGCAAAATTCAAGATGGATTTTTTTTCAAATACCGATCGGCCCCACAGAACGAGACAGCATATGAGCACTACAGCATTGGATGGTCTAACCAATGTGATCAGACCGACTACGATTCCAATGCCCAGGTAGGTCAAAAAGGTTTTTTGATTCAACCATTGTAAAGAAAGCCATGCCAATGCGGCAAACAGAAAAAAGTTAAAGGCATGCGGCATCGGCGCCATCCACGTGGAGTAGGCCAACAGGTTCGTGCCAAGGCCAGTTAATAATAGGGTGATGGCGGTGGTTGTTGCACTGAAACCCAATCGCAAAAGCAACATGCACACCAACCATAATCCCATCACCAGATAAAAAACCGTAGCCATGAGCAGCATCATCTTGTAGGGCTCGGAAAATCCATTGGCAGGATAATCGGAGTGCAGTGCATAGTAATGGGCAACGGCGAAGAAAGGGCTGTAAAGGATGGCCAAGCCCATGGTCATCTTAAATTCGCGTTTACCATCAGGCGTTTCCACGGTCCAAAAGAAATGTCCGTTTTCAGCGTATTGGTAATCACTCTTCACCACTTTGATGTCATCAAAGATGAAGTATGCGGGCAAGTAACCGTAATAGATGTGGACGTCATGTTCGATAACAGCGTCCTCTTTTTCCCATTTTCGAAACTGCGTGTTGAGCAGGATGCAAACAACAGCTACAACAGCAATTGCCAACTGTGGAAGGAAGTGGAACCTGGATGTAAGGTTCATATCTCAGAGGATGATGGCGTGTGGTGTCCCCGGGAACCTGAAATCAAGGTTTGATGGGACGCCACACGCCAAATGAAGTACGAATAAAAAATCAGGCGGTAGTTTCAGCGTAGCTGCTTACATCCGGACACGTGCAAACCAGGTTGCGGTCACCATAAGCGTTATCCACTCTTTTCACCGACGGCCAGAACTTTTGCTCATGCACATAGGGCAATGGATAGGCGGCTTGTCTTCTCGAATAGGCATGGCTCCAGTTGTCGGCCGTAACCTCGGCGGCAGTATGGGGAGCGTTCACCAATACATTGTCTTCGCGGGAAGCAGTTCCGTTTTCAATGGCTCGAATCTCCTCACGAATGGATATCATGGCATCGCAAAAACGATCGATTTCTTCCATCGATTCGCTTTCAGTAGGCTCCACCATGATCGTGCCAGGCACCGGGAACGAAACCGTAGGCGCATGAAAACCATAATCCATCAAACGCTTGGCGATGTCGGTTACTTCAATGCCTGCACTCATTTTGAATGCACGGCAATCCAAAATCATTTCGTGTGCTACGGTGCCGCTGTTGCCCTTATATAGAACAGGATAATGCTGCTCCAACCGTGCCTTGATGTAGTTGGCATTTAGGATGGCAATACGCGTCGCGTTGGTGACACCCTCACGGCCCATCATGCGGATGTACCCATAGGAGATCAACAGGATGCTCGCGCTGCCCCAGGGTGCTGCAGATACCGCCGTTGCGTTGATGTCTCCACCACCAGTGTGAATCACAGGATGGCCGGGTAGGAAAGGTGCCAGATGCTTGGCCACGCCAATAGGTCCCATACCAGGACCGCCACCACCGTGTGGAATGGCGAAAGTTTTATGTAGGTTCAGGTGGCAAACATCGGCCCCGATCATGCCGGGAGAGGTGAGTCCTACCTGTGCATTCATATTTGCGCCGTCCATATACACTTGCCCACCGAATTCGTGAATGATGCCCGTGATTTCCTTGATGGATTCTTCGTACACGCCATGAGTGGAAGGATAGGTTACCATCAGGCAGGCCAAATGATCTTTGTGCTGAATGGCTTTGTCGCGTAAGTCGGCAACATCGATGTTGCCCTTGTCGTCGCACTTCACTACAATCACTTTCATGCCTGCCATCACCGCACTAGCCGGATTGGTGCCATGAGCGGAGGAAGGAATGAGGGCGATATTGCGATGGCCTTCGCCTTTGCTGATGAAATAATTGCGAATCACCATCAAGCCTGCATATTCCCCTTGGGCACCGCTGTTGGGCTGCAATGACATCGCATCGAAGCCGGTGATGACACAAAGATCCTGTTCCAACTCACGAATGATTTGCATGTACCCTTGTGCTTGTTCCACAGGAGCGAATGGATGCATGGTGCTGAACTCAGGCCAACTCACGGGTGCCATTTCCGAAGTGGCATTGAGCTTCATGGTGCATGATCCCAATGCAATCATGGAATGACATAGCGAAAGATCTTTACTCTCCAGTTTCTTGATGTAACGCAACATTTGCGATTCCGAGTGGTGAATATTGAAAACTGGATGCGACAAGAAAGACGAGGTACGTGGGTTCGAAATGCGGCTGATGGCTTTTTCGCCGTCATAATGGAAACCATTTGAACCGGGAGCGGCACCAGCGGCCTGAGCAAATACACGGATGATGTCTGACAAATCACCATCGGTAACCGATTCGTCGATGGATACCGAAACACTCGAATCGGAATTGTATCGCAGGTTGATGCCTTGAGAGGTGGCCGCAGAGCGGATGGCATCCGACTTGCCGTTGGCATCCACTGTAACGGTGTCGAAAAATTCAGCGGATGTGGATTTGTATCCGTATTTCGACAAAGCGTCTGACAAATGACAGGCTTTGCTGTGAATGTCGGATGCAATGGCTTTCAAACCTTCTGGACCGTGGTACACCGCGTACATGCCAGCCATTACGGCCAACAACACTTGGGCAGTACAGATGTTGGAGGTGGCTTTGTCGCGTTTGATGTGCTGTTCGCGCGTTTGTAATGCCATGCGCATGGCAGGATTGCCGGCCGCATCGATGGAGAGACCAATAATGCGTCCAGGGATGTCACGCTTGAACTCTTCCTTGGTGGCGAAGAAGGCCGCGTGTGGCCCCCCGTACCCCATGGGTACTCCGAAGCGCTGTGATGATCCGACAACACAGTCGGCACCCCATTCACCCGGTGGCGTGAGCAACACC
>JBMTLM010000272.1:0-3272 GCA_049431185.1 Bacteroidia bacterium
TTTGTGAACTCCGGTTCTGAAGCCATTGAAGGTGCCATGAAACTGGCTAAGAGATTCACTGGCCGTCCCAATATCATAGGGTTTAATGATGCCTACCATGGTAGCACTCAGGGTGCACTCAGCCTTATTGGGTCCGAGTATTTCCGGAATGCTTTTCGGCCGTTGTTACCCGGTGTTCATCATATTGATTTCGATGCCTATGATCAGCTGGATTTGATTAACTCCAACACGGCCTGCGTCGTTATCGAGATGGTCAGAGGGGAGGCCGGTGCATTGCCGGCTCATCCTGATTTCATCGCTGCGGTGTATCATAAGTGTAAGCAAACGGGAGCGCTTTTCATCGTAGATGAAATACAATCAGGGTTTCATAGAACAGGTCCCTTCATGGCTTTTATGGATTACAATGTAATCCCCGATGTATTGGTTCTAGGTAAGGCAATAGGAGGTGGTTTGCCCATGGGCGCATTCATCGCTTCACGTGAATTGATGAACTCGCTTGCATCAAATCCCGTGCTTGGGCATATTACCACCTTTGGTGGGCACCCGGTTTGTTGTGCCGCAGCCATGGCCGCTTTGCAGGTGGTGGAGCGAGTTGGACAAAGTGAGGTGGAACGAAAGGGAAGATTATTTATGGATTTGTTAAAACATCCTGCCATATTATCCGTTTCAGGAAAAGGTTTGATGATGGGAGTAGAGTTTGCCTCCGAAAAACTTGCCAAGGAGGTGATTGCCTCGTGTATTCAAAAAGGGGTGTTTACCGATTGGTTTCTATTTGCTCCCCATCGGATTCGCATCGCCCCACCACTGATCATCAATGATGATCAAATACAGCAGGCTTGTGCAATTATCATTGAATCCATTAACGAGGTCGTTCATTAGTATAACTCATTCTTTTGTTACTGATATGAATGTATTGATCATAGAAGATGAAAAGGCCCTTTCACACGAAGTTGAAATATTTTTAACTTCTCAGGGTTTTAATGTGGATGTGGCCTTTAACGGCAAGTCCGCATCTGAAAAGTTGTTCATTAATAATTACGATTTCGTTTTGCTGGATATCGGCTTGCCCGATTACAATGGCTTCGATTTATTGAGAGAAGCCCGATCGGGAGGGTGTGATGCCGCTTTCATCATCTTGACTGCCCGTAGCGAAACCGATGATAAAATCCACGGCTTAGAACTTGGAGCGGACGATTACCTGGCCAAGCCTTTTTCGCTGCCGGAGTTGAATGCGCGCATGCAGGCGATAACACGTCGCAAGCACGGATTGAACACCAACTCCATTGAATTGGGCGATTTTTCAATGGATCTTAATAGCCGAACCGTCAAGTGTTCCGGGAAAGAGGTCAATCTCACTAAAAAGGAATTTGATTTATTGCACTACCTGGCACTTAACCGTAATCGGGTTTTAACCCGTATGCAATTGACCGAGCACATTTGGGGGGATACCATGGAGGATGATTACGATTCCAACTTCATCGATGTTCATATAAAGAACCTTCGGAAAAAAATGAGCCATCACGGTAATATTGACTGGCTCGAAACCGTCAGGGGTATTGGTTACCGTTTGAATCTCTGATATGAAGCTCCAAGTTAAACTGGCCATATACAACGCCCTTTCCAAGGGTATCATTTTCGCCGCTTTTGCGATTTTGATGCCGGTGTTGGTGGAGACCGTTGTCTATGACCACATAGACAAACGACTGTTGGCTCGTACCGACAGGATCATGAAAATCATCTCCCGTGGAGGAATCAACGAGATCATCATGGAGCAGGATTGCTCCTTTGAAAGCTATAATATCTTCAAGGAGGAGTTTGTATCCATCACACCCCTTCGAAATGACATGCCTCCGCCTGAAACCATTATCACGAATGAACAGGTTTTGGTGGAGAATGAAAAACTCAACCATAGGGTGGTGAAGCAGGCCTTTGTTTATGATAACCAGCAATACCTGTTGCGTATCGGTGAAGGTCTGGGTACCATAGAACAATTGAACAGGTCTATTGTGCAGTTCAGTTTGACATTGATGGTCTTGTTTATTGTGGTTTCGGTTTTTATCGATATCGGTTTTGTAAGATGGATGCTGCGGCCTTTCAATCGCATTGTGAAGCAAAAACTCCGACTGCCCAAAAACCCATCTATGTATGTCTTTCAGCCTGTAAAAACATCAACGGCGGAATTCAAATACTTGGATGACAGCATCAATGAATTGATGCGCAAAACCCGAGACGCATTCTTAATCGAAAAGGAGTTTATCGCCAATGTAGCGCATGAGCTGCTAACACCCATATCCATCCTTCAAAACCGGTTTGAAAACATGCTGGTCAGTCATGAGCTTGGGGAGCAGGTGGAGGAGAAGGTCATGGAGTCTCTCAAGACGTTGAAGCGTTTAAGCAAAATCATCAAGGCACTTTTAATGATTTCCAAAATTGAGAACGATCAGTTTTTGAAACAGGATTCCGTGGGATTGGGTGTCTTGATTGATGAGGTTTGTGAGGAGCTTGAGGATTTGGTTTCAGAAAAGCAGATCGTACTGATCAAAAGCATGGAACCCGTGGCACCATTGAAAGGGGTCAACCGTTCATTGCTTTTTAATATGTTTTTCAATTTGGTCAATAATGCTATCCGTTACAACAACATAGGAGGAAACATTTATATAAGGGGAGAACGACTGGCCGAAGGTTACCGTTTGCAGATCCAGGATACCGGCATCGGAATGGATGCATCCCAGATCAATAACATCTTTGATCGATTTAAGCGATTCAATCCGGCTGATGAACAAGGATATGGATTGGGATTGCCAATTGTAAAGACCGTTTCGGATTTTCATGGGTTTAACATTTCAATGGATTCAAAACCAATGAAAGGAGCCACTGTTACGGTGATGATTCCTAAATCATCCTTTCAGTAGGTGCCTGTTGCAAGCATCACCAAGGTGCACCCATCAATAACCTCGATTCCTTTTGCCATTGCAGTCTTTTTGAGAAGCTCGTTTTCTGCACCCGGGTTGAGAATGATTCGCTTGGGATGGCAATTCAAAATGAAATCAAACCATTTCTCCTGGTTCTTGGAATTCATGTAAATGGTAATGGTATGAATGTTTTGAGGTGCTTCGGAACCATCAGTAATTTGAACACTTCCAATATATCCCTTTCGCTGGCCAATGGCGGCCACTTCATAACCGTTTTTGACTAGCGCCATTACGGCTTTATATGAATAACGCTCTGGATTGGGGATGGCTCCTAAAACAAATGTTTTATGTTGGCTATTA
>JBMTLM010000273.1:0-3262 GCA_049431185.1 Bacteroidia bacterium
AATCAAATAAGGGGTTTTTACAGCGGACAAAGAATCCAACGAAGTGGTAGCCGTGGTTGAACCAAAAATGGCGAAACTAACGATGACAGGTCCGATCGTGGTACCAATATTGTTTACGCCACCAGCCAAACTGAGCCTTTGGGACCCCTTGGACGGGTCCCCAATATTAATGGCCATTGGATTGGCAGCGGTTTGCTGAAGAGAGAACCCCAACCCCACGATGAACAACCCTGAAATCATTAAGCCAAATGATGACATTTCAGCCGCAGGGTAAAAGAGTAATACCCCGATGGCTGAAATCACCAACCCTAAAGCGATACCGTTCTTATAGCCCATTCGGTTCAATAAGTCGCCTCCGGTTCGATTTGAAATCCATAGATAAAGAATAGACCCCACCGTATAAGCCACATAGAACGCAAATGAAATCATCTGACTCTGCCACTGCTTCAAGTCTAGTTGCTCCTTGAATACAGGAATCAGGATGTCGTTACTGGCAGCCACAAATCCCCAGAAAAAGAATACAGAAACTAGAATCGGAAGCGCTGAAAGGCTATTTGTTTTGGCTTGTTTTAGAGACATTATTTAAGTCTTTTAAGGGTTAAATCTAAAGGATTTGCAAAATAGACAAGAATTCCGACCCGCTTACTTGACTTCTTGTTTCTTTCATTGAGGCCTTCTAGTTTTTTGTAAATCAATGATATAAGTGATTTTTGGCGGGTTGTTTTTAGGGTTAAAGTTTTATGGAGAGCGAATTTTGTCATAAAAATCGGGGTGTTTTACCAACCATAACCCTCTTTTCACCAAAAAAAGGGGTGCCGGGGGTACTACCCAACGGCATCTTTGTATCACAACGCAACAACAAATTCATTAATCACAAGAACATTTAAAATCAATTCAAATGAAAAAACTGATTCTCTCCACCGCCGCACTGCTAATAGCAGGCACATCGTTTGCACAAAACGATATCAAAATGTTTCCGCGAAACGGCTCTGTTTGCAACAACATGCAGTTGAGCCTGGATATCGCCGGAAATTCGTTTAACCCAGTCAGCTATTTGTGGAGCACTGGTGAAACCACACCGTCCATCACCATTAACACTTCCGGAACGTATACACTTACGGTTACGGGACAAAACGGTAACTCCAACAACACTACCACGCGAACCCTTACCGGTAATTATACCGTTTTGCCAGCCCCAACTATTTCTCAGTTGACCGAACTTTGGGTTTGCAAAGGTGACACGGTTAAGTTGCAGGCCAACAGTGGGTATGATGTGGTGGCATGGAGCAACGGAGCTGTGGGGTCTAACTTTGCCCGTGCGATGACACAATCCGGAGGAGCCCCCTCTTTGGATACATTGAATATCTCCTACACATCCATCATCAACGATGTTTGTGCCCGTGTTTCGAATACGGTTTTGCTTAGGGGAATTCGTAAGCCCAACGGCGTAGGTCAGTTTTACAATGGCAAAATGGATATCAAACTGACGGATTCCATTCCTGCAGGCACGGTTTTGGAATACTTGTATCCTGTAACTTATGAAATGAAATTCACGGATCAATCAGATCCAAGCAACGTGGTCACCTACCTAACTGCCCCTGGTAGCCGTAAGGCCCCTGCCAACATCCTTCAAGCTGGAAAGTCCTACTCGGTAATCACCCGTCCCATTATCAACAACGTGACCTATTGCTATGGCGCTGCTTCAACCATAGGACTTTCGTCAACCAATCGTATCGGTGGTACCTTTAACTCCAATGAGGAGGGACTAAAAACCTACAGGGTGTTTGATGTTAGTGGCAGAATGATCCTTGAGCAGATTGCTGAATCCTTTGACCAAAGCTGGTTGGATCAATTTACCCCTCAAATGTTCACGGTACACAAAGTTGGTCAAACAACCGAAGTGATTAAAATACAGGTTGTGAAGTAAGTTTTTTGCTTCCAACATTCACAAGAAAAAAGTTTTATATAGGGTATTTGATTTCAGGTTCTTGTGTTGAAAATCCCGGTCCTTTACGGACCGGGATTTGTTTTTTTAGGGGTTTTCAACAATATGTGAACAATTCCGGTGGCGTCTTTACCAAATTCTATGGGTGGTCATGGAAGGGGATTGAGTAATTTAGAGGCTCAATTTTTCAATCGCATCCAACATATGGCAAAAAAAGCCACGGAATCTGTTTATAATGAAGATAGTATCCAATCCCTTGATTGGAAGGAGCATATTCGGCTTAGGCCGGGCATGTATATCGGCAAACTCGGTGATGGTGCTTCCAAGGACGATGGCATCTACGTGTTGCTCAAGGAAATACTTGATAATTCCATCGATGAGTTCGTCATGGGAAATGGTCGTAAAATAGATATCACCATTCATGATGGACGAGTGGATGTGCGCGACTATGGTCGAGGTATTCCGTTGGGTAAGGTCGTGGAATGTGTTTCCAAAATCAACACAGGAGGAAAATACGATAGCCAAGCTTTTCAAAAATCGGTGGGCTTGAATGGTGTAGGTACTAAAGCGGTCAACGCCTTGTCAAGCAACTTCATTGTTCAATCGTTCAGGGAAGGTCAAAGTGTGAAGGCGGTTTTCTGTCGAGGCGAACTTGAGTCTGAGAAAAAACTAAAGGCCAATGATGAACCCGATGGCACTTTGATTTCGTTTGTGCCCGATGATACCATCTTCAACGACTATCAATTCAGGATGGATTTTGTGGAGATGATGGTCAAGAACTACTGTTATCTGAATGTAGGCCTAACTGTTTATTTGAACGGACAGCCTCATGCTTCGCAAAACGGATTGCTGGATTTGCTTAGCAACAACCTATCTGATGAATCCATTTACCCGGTCATTCATCTGAAAGCTGACGACATTGAGGTGGCCTTTACCCATACGATGGCCTATGGCGAGGATTATTATTCGTTCGTAAACGGACAACATACCACTCAGGGTGGTACGCATCAAGCCGCCTTCAGAGAGGCTATTGTTAAAACTGCCAGGGAGTTTTACAAGAAGGAATTCGACCCCTCAGATGTGCGAACTTCCATTGCTGCCGCTATCAGCATTCGCATCCAGGAGCCTGTTTTCGAATCCCAAACCAAAACCAAGCTAGGCTCTCAAGTCACTTATCCTAATGGGCCTTCTTTACGAAATTGGATCAACGACTTTGTCAAGAAAGAGCTCGACAACTACTTACATAAGCATCCCGCTACCGCAGACGCATGGCTGAAAAAGATTCAACAATCGGAGCGGGAACGAAAGGAAATCGCC
>JBMTLM010000274.1:0-3258 GCA_049431185.1 Bacteroidia bacterium
TCCACCACATATGATACGTCCGAGGCGAAACCATACGAAAGCCCTACAATATTGAAAACTTTAAGGGTCGGCTTGTTGCGTAATTCGTTAGATGCATTTCGAAGGAAATACTTTTTCAGATATTTCGGGTAAAGTGTCGTGTCCGCATATTCCTTCAAGCCGGATTGAAGCGGATAAGTTCCCAGGTACTGCCAGAGGAATTGTCTGTCATCCATACTGATTTGCCACGATTTATCTTTACTGATCGCTTCCGGCAGACAGAACCTCACCAGCATTTCCAGGCACTCTTCCAAAGGCAACTCGTTTGATTGGCTGAAATCTTTGGGCTTCCAGTGTGTTCTGTTTCCTTCTACATATGCCTTACCTGCCTTTCGGTTTTGGCCGTATAAGCCGACAGAATCCGAGTTGAGACGTGCAGGTATGTGGTGTATATGTCCTGTTTTGTCATCGATAATCCTGACATAAGGTGCATATTTGTTTTGATCCCATTTACAATCATTGAGTCTGACAGGTATACGCGTATGCTTGAATCCTTTTTGAACCAATCTCCGCCGAATCTCGCCTTGCCCGAGGAAATCGTATAGCCTGTTGTAGGATGGATTGTCGGAAACCGTAAGGATCCTACGAATGAAATGAGCCATGGTTGGGTGCAGTTCCTTGGAGGTGCTGTCTTTTTCCAAATTCGTCTGACATGGCTCAGCCTTGATGAATTCGACACGGCTATTCCGGCTTACCCAAGGTGCTGACTGTTTTCTGATTTCTTCAAGACGTTCCAATGTCATCAGCGTTAACGGTAGCTTTACGAGGCTTGCAGGATAAAAGTAATCCGGAGCTCCTATTCCTAATGAGTGAAAGTTAAGTTCGGGTTTTGATGGCTCGCTTCTGTCCACTTGTACATAGATCAGCCTCAATTGGCAATCACCTGTCAGCTTATCCATTCTAGGTAATCCATCTCCGTCGCATTTGTCTAAAATGGAGGATAAGAACGCCGACTCGTTTTGAATAGTCGATACCCACGATACAGAAATGGCTGCTAGAACAGCCAGTGTGCATAGGATATACTTTTTGTAAAAGTCCATGCTTACTTGCGCATGAATACCAACTCGTTTTGTTCGTCGCTGGCCCAGTGATAACCCATGGAAAAATCAAGTCGACCTCCATAAATGACCGAATCGCGATAGGCCCTGGCTAAATCCGTTTGGAAAAGATTCGGATTGAAATCAGCAACCGGCTTGGTGTATTTACCATAAACCTTGGCCGTAAACACCGATGGTTCAAAATATTTATAGGGAATTCCCGTATCATCTTGAACGTGGTTAACCGTTTTGGTTAGGATGTTACTTCTGATGCCATTGAATGTTCTGTAATGAGGTAAGTAGGAGGCCGCTTTTAGAAAGCTGTTGTAAGGCCCTTTTGATTCGAGGTACTTCACCAATGGCTGATCCTTTTCAAAACCTTCATCTGAAATGTCTACTGCAAAATAGGTGACGGTTTTCTCCTGTAATTCACCTTTTTTCCTGAAGGTAATATGTACACCTTTGGTAAATTTATGGTCACGTTCATTGATTGGTGTCAAAACCACCTTGCCGGAATCATTTAAGGAGGCATCCTGAATGTCCAGGATTTCATGTCCCGTTACACCTATTCCCCATACGATGGGAAGAATCATGCCGGTGATCAGTTTCCTCGACCTTAAATCGGAATGCATGTTCTTGGTGATGAAATAGCTTTTATTGAAAATATCCCGCATGTTATAATTCACATCTTTGAGCAAACGGGTTTTATCCTCAATGCCCATAGAGTCCATGTCTGGGAAATAGCCTACTTGTTCAATTGCCATCATGACATATTCCTTGGCATTAGGATACATGTAATTGATATGCAAGAAATCGCCACCTGAAAACGGATAGAAGACCGGTAAGGAATCATTGCGGGAATTTGATTTTAATACATTCGCGTACCAATCACGAACCTTAAACAGCCTGTTCTCTTCGATTTTAGCCATATTGGCCGCCAATTCCGAGCTGTAGCTGTTAAAGTCTGCACTGTCAATTTGAAATGAGATCGCCGCGCCTGACCTACCAGAAATAAAATTCATGATCGAGTTGTAATAGGCATGAACCGGTCGGGGAGGAGGGGTTGAAAGTGCAACGGTGTCTTTGTTTGATAAGGTGTCTGCAGCGGGTTTATTCGTGTCGGCTTGATCTGTAGATGCATTGTTGCCACAGGCCATACATATTGACAATAGGGCTATGGTGAAGGCTGCTTTTTTGAATGATGCGATAGAATACATATTAGGTTTGGGTTAGTTGTAGGGAAAGTTGTATTATTTGACCTTAAGTTTTTGTCCAACGCGAATGGCGTTTTTGTTTTTGAGCTTGTTCAGTTTCATCAATTTTTCAACAGTAGTTTTATGCTTCTTGGCAATGGTTGATAGATTCTCGCCTTTTTTAACCGTATGGTATTTTGACTGCAAGCTTTTGCTCTTGGAGGTTTGACTTCCGTGGTCGTTATCATTGCTTGAGCTTTCAGTAAGCAGCGTGTTTTTGTCAAGTATGAACTCGTTGTCCAAAAGCATAAGTTCGTTTTCCTTATCCAGCATCAAATAGGGATCGAATGCGAAACTTTTGAATCGTGTCTCAAAGTGCAGGTGAGGTCCGTCGCTTCTACCCGTTGTTCCGCCTAGCCCAATCAGCTCACCAGTAAACACCAGTTCCCCCGGCTTAACATTCAATTTGCTGAGATGTGCATAAAGGGTTTCCAATCCATTGAAGTGTCTGATCACAACACAATTGCCATATCCTCCATCGTTAAACTCAGCATACCTGACTATTCCATTGAAGGATGCAAACAAGGTGTCACCTTCCTCTAAGTGGGTGTCTAGGCCTTTGTGCATTCTTCCCCACCTGGGACCGAAACCCCACGTGAGTTTGCCGTACCAGTTAAACTTGTATTTTTCGTATCCCCTTAGCAGTTCGAAGCGAAGGTGAGACGGCATTTGACGAGGGTCTGCCTTGGAATAATGAACGGATGATGTACTCCAGTCGGATTTGAATACTTCATCGTTTTGAATGATGATTTTGGCCAGACTGTCTCGGTCGAAATCAATGCCGAAAGTAAAAAGTGAATCTACCAGGGTCCTATAGGACATATCCGAGACCACATCGACAGCATTCGAGGCTTTATTTTTTTTGATGACCGCATTCCGTTCTTTGGCGGTCGTTTTACTCAAGGAAGGATCAGGGTTGTAACTATACA
>JBMTLM010000275.1:0-3252 GCA_049431185.1 Bacteroidia bacterium
CTTAAAGAGGGCTTTTTTAGTTGACGTGCATCGTTGCAAAGGATTTGGTCGTCTTGAGGACATTGCTTACTTTCACCAAACAAAATCACAAAAGCATGAAAAAACTCCTACTAAGCCTTTTCCTAGGTCTTTATTTCACCAGTTCCATGGGCTCCCACTTGATGGGAGGACAAATCACAGCTAGGAATTTGGGTGGATTAACCTATGAGGTAACCCTTACATTGTATCGTGATACATTAGGTATTCCAATGTATGCTACTGCAATGGTATATTACTTTGACTCTCTCTCAATGCCCTTGATGGTAAGAACTGTTCCGGTGGGCGCACCTACTTCAATAGGAAACGGTGTTGAGAAATATTCTTACGTCGATACTGTGACCTTTCCAAACCCAGGCACCTTTCGTGCACATTTTTATGATTGTTGCCGTAATGCCGCCATCCTAAATATCGGATCGGGAGCTGGAACTGGCAACTTGTACCTTGACAATATCATTTATGCTGATTCCACCAATTCCTCTCCAATATTCCTTAACGACCCCATTACGATTGCCCAGGACAGTGTGCCTTTCAGCTATAACCCCAGTCCATTTGATATTGATGGTGATTCCTTGAGTTGGACAATGGACATTCCTATGGATTATATTGTTGGTTCACCAACCGGTATTCCATTTCCAATCTATTACCTGCCACCAAGTGATACGGCAAACCCGTTCACCTTAAATCCCGTAACAGGTGAAATTACCTTTACCCCCGTAGCCATAGGTAACTTCCAGATATCAGTAAAAGCCATCGAATACAGAAATGGTGTAGCGATTGGATCCATCAGAAGAGATATGCAATTGATTGTAATTCCGAGCCCGAATACACCAATAATCGTTTCAGCGACTCCCAATATCTACAAGCTGTCTCCAAATTCAAACACCACAGCGGCGCCCACCTATGTTAATCCTGGCCAGCATCTTCAATTCTTGTTTGACGCCTACAATTATGATAACGGACCAATTGTAACAACCGTTTCAGGTACGGCTTTTCTTGCCCCCACACCAGCTGTGGTCACATCCAATAATCCATATTCCAACTTCGGATTTTTCACCAACACCCATACCATTATCGATTGGTATCCCACCCAAGCAGATGTTAGGTCCACCCCATACAACATCATTTTCCGTTGTGCAGATTTCTATGGTCCCTACAAATTTTACAACGACCACACATATGCCGTATATGTGACTAATAGTCCTCTTGGAATTAACGATCCTAATTCTCCTGATAATAACCCTGCCATCCTTATAAAAACATGCGATATCCTTGGAAGGGAAGTTCCTTCAGATTCAAAAGGTCTTGTCATACGAATGTACAGCGATGGTTCTGCGAAAAAAGTATTTGTTGTTGAAGACTGATTAACTTTGCAAAACCAAGTCCAAAAAAAGGCTGCCAATTGGCAGCCTTTTTTATTTAAATGATACAAACTATGCTTTGAATTTCTGCTGCAGGTCTGATAGTTTTTTCGACTGGTGGGTATTCCAAAGCTTTTCGAAAACCGACTTGGTATCACGAGAAAAGTCGCCTCGCATGATCCAATCGTAATACGATGGCTCGGATTGGAACACATCCATTACGTATTTCCCTTTGTGTTTTCCAAAATTGATGATTTCACGGCCATTCTCATCATACACTAATCTGCCCGCCAAATCCACTGTGTTATAAAGGTTGGTGAACTTGTGTAAGTAATCGATATCCTTATCCTTCAAGTCGGAGTAACGCTGCATTTGGGCGTTGAAAATCTCATAAGTGGCAAAGGTATCTGCATCGGCTGAATGGGCATTGACGAGATCCTTACCGCAATAAAACTTATAAGCAGCGGCCAAAGTGCGAGGTTCCATCTTATGAAAAATGTTCTGCACATCTAACAGGCGGCGACCCACAAGTGAGAATTCGACTCCGACACGATGAAACTCCTCCACTAAAAACGGAACATCAAATCTGTTGGAGTTGTACCCGGCCAAATCACAATCCGTGAGGAATTCCTTCAGCCGAGGAGCGATTGCCTGAAAAGAAGGCATTTGCTGGACATCCGCATCCGAAATACCTGTGAGTTGGGTAATCATGGCAGGAATGGGAATGCCAGGATTCACTCGGGAGTGAAAATCATCCCGGGCACCATCCTTATTGATTCGAATGACAGAAAACTCGATGATGCGATCGGCACCGACCGTAACCCCTGTGGTTTCCAAATCAAAAAAAGCAAGGCTTCGATCGAGTTTCAAATTAATCATCTTAAGTTATTTTACTTTGTCGGAGGGATTAGGTTGTAATTTAAGTTCTTTACGAATTCCTTTTTCACCCTCGTCACCAACGACGATGATTTCTTCCTCTAAACGGCCCATTTTTGGCGAACGGGCTTTCAATTTGTATGTGCCTGGGCCAAGCAGCACAAAGATTTCAGAAGCAGGGCCCGCGGGCTCCATGATAGCCAACACCTCACCGGTAGATTCCTTCACTACACTGCAAACAGCATCCTTGGCAGGCATTCCGGCTGCATTCAGTACCGTTGCGCGGAACAATGTGCCGGCGCTTTTAACCAAAGGCTCTTTCAACTGGAAATACCAAATGTCCAAGTCTCCTATACCACCTGGCTTCACATCAGCCACGTATCCTGTGCGACCATTGGCCGCCAACGTAAAATATTGGTTGTCGTTTGAGTTGTTGAGCGGATAACCGATGTTAAATGGCTTTTCCCAAGCAGAGACCGAAGATGCGCGAGAAGTCATGAAAATGTCGTAACCACCCATACTGGTATGCCCTTTGGAGGCGAAGAAAAGCGTTTTGCCGTCATGCCAGATTGTTGGGCTTTCTTCATCATGCTTGGTGTTGACGGATGATCCTAAATTTATTGGAGCGGACCATTTGCCGGATTCATCCTTTTCAACCATGTATATATCCTTGCCTCCCTGGCCACCTTTTAAACCAGCTGCAGCAAAGAACACGCGCTTACCATCATTGCTCATGCAACCGCCCGTTTCTAGGGTCTTGGTTTCCAAAGAGGGGTCAACAACAGTAGCCTTGATCCAGGTTTTACCTTGCTGCTCAGAAACATAAATGTCTCCGATGATGATTCCATCCTCCTTATAGATGAACAATTTGTCGCCATTGGTATTCATGCCGGTGGAGATGTCATAAAACTCCGAGTTGATGGATATACCCGCATTCTTTGCTTTTGTCCATGCGGTATCTAGGCGAGAACTGAAATAA
>JBMTLM010000276.1:0-3242 GCA_049431185.1 Bacteroidia bacterium
TGGTGTTGACGAAGAAGGTGAGGAATTGCAAATTGGTTTTGGGCGAGTTGCCAGGGGAAAGCAGGTTTACACCGGTGTTGGTCACCAATGACCAGTTGTTGTGCTTACCACTACCGTTGATGCCGGCAAACGGTTTCTCGTGCAACAGCACTTTGAAGTTATGGCGACGCGCCACTTTGTCCATCACATCCATCAACAACTGGTTGTGATCTACGGCAAGGTTGATTTCCTCAAACACCGGAGCACACTCAAACTGGTTTGGCGCCACCTCGTTGTGACGGGTCTTCAGCGGAATACCCAGTTTGAAGGATTCAATCTCAAAGTCCACCATGAATGCATACACACGGGGTGGAATGGAGCCAAAGTAATGGTCTTCCAACTGTTGTCCTTTTGCGGGAATGTGTCCAAACAACGTTCGCCCGGTGGTTTCCAAATCCGGACGTGCATTGAACATGGCGATGTCTACCAGGAAATATTCTTGTTCGATGCCGAGTGTGGCATTCACCTTGTTTACGTTCTTGTCGAAATACTGGCAAACGGGAACGGCTGCTTCGTTCAGTTCATGCAACGCTTTGAGCAATGGAGCTTTGTAGTCGAGTGTTTCACCCGTATAGGATACGAAAACGGTGGGGATGCACAGGGTTTTTCCGGAGATGCTTTCCATGATAAAGGCAGGGGAGGTGGGATCCCAAGCCGTATAACCACGCGCTTCAAAGGTGTTACGGATGCCACCGCTGGGGAAGGAGGAGGCATCTGGCTCTTGCTGTACCAAAGCGCTGGAGGAGAAGTTCTCGATGGGCTTGTAACCATCGGCCAACTCAAAAAATGAATCGTGCTTTTCGGCGGTGGTGCCCGTCAACGGCTGAAACCAATGGGTATAGTGGGTGGCACCTTTAGAAATGGCCCAGGCCATCATGGCGGTAGCCACTTGCTCGGCTACGCGACGCTCAATTTGTTGTCCGCTCTCGATGGCTTCTTTTACCTGGCGAAAGGATTCCTTGGAAAGGAACTTTTGCATGGTGTTACGATCGAAAACATTTTGACCGAAATAGTCGGAGATTTTGGCATCGGGGGTGTTGACCTGGTTAGGAACCCGCGACATGGCCTGCTCAATGGCGTTAAAACGAAGGTTATTCATGTTTTTTGATGGATTTTCCACAAAAGTACCCTTTTTTTAGGGGGTGTCCTTCAAAAAAGATATAAAAAAATTGAACAGGGTGTTAAAAAATGGGGGGGTGGTGAAAAAGTAGGCAGTAATAGTGACAGAAGCAGAAGCAGAAGCAGAAGCAGTAGCAGTAGGCGGTTTGCCCTGAGCTTATTTAACCTTATTTGAAATAGTTTGGTCACCGGTCACCCGTCTGCGGCGAGGCAAGTTGGTCAACGGCCACACTAGTCAAACGCTTCAAAATCCTATCCCTGAGGCTTTTCCTCTAACTTCTCGGCAGGTTGGGCCTCCGGAGTTGACTCTCGGTTAATGGCCCCGTCGTATGGCTCCATGCGAACTGCTTCCTGGACCTCCTTTTTGACATCCTCCACCATTTGTTTGCCTTCGTCTAAGGTTGCCTGGGTCCGGATCTCGTCCTTGATACCCCGCATGGCGTCATTCATTTCCCGCATGCCTTTGCCTAAGCCCCGGGCCAATTCAGGAATTTTTTTGGATCCGAAAAAGAGCAGGACGAACAACAAGATGACGAAAAGTTCACCCGTGCCAATGCTTTCCAGGAAAAGAAGAGTGCCGCTATGCATCATTGGATTTATGTTTTCAAAGATAGCCATATGGAAAACATAATGAAAGTGGATTGGTTCACCCCAGCAGCAACGATTATTTTTGTTGCAAACCCAGATCCATGGCCGCCACATCCTTAATGACACGAAAAGCGTACTTGCGTAAGATCGCAAGTCGCCGGCTTATGATCGATGTGCTGATGACAGGTCTTGGAATAGCCTCCGCTACGTTGGGCTTAAAGGGCTTTTTGTTGCCAAACGATTTCATCGATGGCGGTGTCACAGGCATTTCGTTGCTGGTGGCTGCATTGAGCGATGTAGGACTGCCGTTGCTCATCGTGGCGTTTAACATCCCATTCATCCTGATGGGGTATTTCCAAATGGGCAAACGGTTTGCTGTAAAAACGATTGCCGCTATATGCGGACTGGCGCTTGCCTTGTATTTCTTCAACTTCGAGATTGTCACCAACGACAAACTGTTGATCTCCGTCTTCGGTGGATTCTTCCTGGGGTTGGGCATCGGATTGGCAGTGCGCTCTGGTTGTGTGATTGATGGTACCGAGATCTTGGCCTTGTACCTCAGTAAAAAGACACCACTCTCCATCGGCGCCATCATTCTGCTCATCAACCTGTTGATTTTCTCCTTCGCCGCCTGGCTATTGGGCATGGAACCCGCTTTATACTCGTTGCTCACCTATCTGGTGGCTTCGCGTACCATTGATTTCATTGTGCATGGTATTGAGGAATACACGGGTGTGACCATCATCTCCTCCAAAAGTGAAGAGATCCGTGCCATGATCACCACCCAGATGGGTCGTGGTGTTACCGTTTACAAAGCCAAAGGCGGCTACCGCCGTGAAGGCGATCCGGAAAAGGAAATGGAAGTGTTGTTCACTGTCATCACCAACCTGGAAAACACCCGCCTCAAAACCGAAGTGGAGCGCATCGACCCCAATGCGTTTTTGGTGATGAGTACCGTGAATGAAACCAAAGGGGGAACACTCAAACGTCGTCGCGTTCTTTAACCAAAAAAATGCACAAAAAAACCCCAAGGATTCCTTGGGGTTTTTTTGTTCAGGTAAACGGCCTATGCGCTTTTCTTTCTTGATAACACATCGTAAACGATCGGCGAGGCGATGCACAAGGAGGAGTAGGTTCCTACAATGATACCGATCAACAACGCGAACGTGAAGCCGCGGATGACTTCGCCACCGAAGACGAAGATGGACAACAACACGAACAGGATGGTCAATGAGGTGTTGATGGTACGGCTCAGGGTAGCATTGAGTGATTTGTTCAAGACATCTTTTAAGTCCATCTTCTGGTGTAATCCTAGGTTTTCCCTCATACGGTCAAAAACAATTACAGTATCGTTGATGGAGTAACCTACCACTGTAAGGATGGCCGCGATGAACGCCTGGTCGATTTCCAAAGAGAACGGCAATATGCCCCACAGCAAGGAGAATAAGCCCAAGGTGATGAGCGCGTCGTGCGCCAATGCAGCAACGGCACCCATA
>JBMTLM010000277.1:0-3209 GCA_049431185.1 Bacteroidia bacterium
TCCTTGTCCAAATCCAACGCAGCCACACCGATCGAAATATAAAACATCTTACTGGTGTTAGGTTGATAGATTACAGGTTTGTCAGCAACATTCAACGTTTGATTTTCTTGTACCAATACGTCTTCTAAATAATATTTAAGGCGAACAAAGGAATTATTCCTAAACCTCATTTCCACAAAAACAGATGGATTGAAAAGATTCACGCGGTTCGAAAACCAACCCATCTTGCGGTATTTAGTATCATCATAGATAGCCTTTTGTTTATAATGAAAAAACAATTCAGGCTCAACTCCCATCGAAAAGGCATATCCAAGAGGTAGCTTACCGAACTTGATGGCTATCGGCACTCCGAATGAATAGACCCGCTGCTTCAACTTAATGGAATCACCGATGTCATTGATAAAACCCACGTTGCGCACTCCGAAGCCTGTCATGAAACCCACATTGGGTGAGAAATCATAATGATATTGAGATTGGAAATTCAAAAACCCAGAAAAACGCAATACGGAAGACAATTCCATATCCGAAGCATTGCCCTTATCATCCGTTGGGTTCTTGGCCCGAACGTCACTGAAGGAAAAGATGAATTCACTGGCAGAACGCCAGTATCCCTTACGGATGGACGGTACCTGAGACAAAGCACCATTGGATCCCATTATCAATATCATTAAAGCTGCTGCTCCATTTCGAACAGTCTTCTTGGAAACCGTCATAGTCTATTGGCAATTGAGTTAACGTATAGTGATTGGTACTCATCTATGTCGCCCAACGACACTCCATCGACCATCAAGCTCTTTCCGCCTACTTCACCAAGGTTGGTGAACTCAACACCAGAGGATAAAACCAATTCGATAAAGCCATCCAACATATCCTGATGCACGGATACAACCACTCTGCTCTGCGATTCTCCGAAAAGAAATGCATCTTTTCGAATCTCTTCATCTGATTCGATACTGAAGCCGATATTCCCCTTGATGGCGGATTCCATCAAGCAAACAAACAAACCGCCATCTGATACATCATGAGCCGATTCAATCAAGCCCTCCGTTATCAGGTCCCTGACCAATGATTGCACCGCCAATTCCTGATCGAGGTCGATGTGCGGAGCGGGGCTGTTTTTTACGCCCAAGAATGAATACAGGTACTCAGAGGAAGAGATGTCATTTCGGGAAGGCCCAATTAAAAACAAGCTGGATCCTGCTGATTTGAAATCCAACGTCATCAACTTATTCTTGTCGGGAAGAATGCCAATCATGCCAATGGTAGGGGTTGGAAATACAGGAACTTCCTCTCCATTGATCTGCGACTGGTTATAGAAACTCACATTACCTCCAGTCACGGGGGTTTGGAATTTACGGCACGCATCACCCATGCCCTGTATGGCATTTACAAATTGCCAATACACTTCAGGATTGTATGGATTTCCGAAGTTCAGACAATTTGTTACGGCTGAAGGTACGCCACCGGAGCAACTGATATTGCGCGCAGCCTCTGCAACCGCAATGGATGCCCCGATTTTGGGGTCAGCATGTACATATCTGGAGTTGCAATCAACGGACATGGCCAATCCTTTACGCGTGCCACGAACATCCACCACTGACGCATCGGAAGGCCTGTTTGTGGTCATGTTGATAGTGCCTACCATGCTATCGTATTGGTTGTAAACCCAATGTTTGGACGCGATATTCGGATGCGCTGCCAAATGCTTTGCCACGGCTGCTAGATCCGTGGGTACAGGAATGGCATTGATGTCGAATTTTGAATTCTGTGCATAATAGGTAGGCTCCTTGAATTCACGTTTGTAAACCGGGGCTCCCCCACCTAAAACCAAAGACTCAGCAGGAACATCCGCAATCAACGTTCCATGCATATGGAACCTCAAACGGTCACCTTCGGTAACTTCACCGATTTGGGTGCAATTCAAATCCCACTTTTTAAAAACATCCAGTACCTTTTGCTCCTCGCCCTTTTTCACCACCACCAACATTCTTTCCTGAGATTCAGAAAGCAAAATTTCCCATCCCTCCATATTCTTTTGACGCGTAGGAACCTTGTCAAGATATATTTCCATTCCATGCTCTCCCTTGGCCGACATCTCTGAGGTAGAACAGATGATTCCGGCAGCCCCCATGTCTTGCATACCCACTACAGCACCAGTGTCAATCAGTTCCAAAGTTGCTTCCAATAGCAGTTTTTCCTGAAATGGATCACCCACTTGCACGGCAGGCAAATCCTCATGGGAGTCGTCGTGTAAATCGCCAGATGCGAAGGTAGCACCATGTATTCCATCTTTTCCGGTGGCTGATCCCACAATGAAAACAGGATTACCCACTCCATAGGAAATAGCCTTTACCGTTTTAGCAGCATCCACCAGACCGACAGACATGGCATTTACGAGGATATTCACATTATAGCAGTCATCAAAAAAAACCTCTCCGCCTACCGTGGGAATACCGAATGCATTACCATAATCACCAATGCCCTTCACAACGCCCTTCATCAGCCATTTGGTACGATCACTATCGATATTTCCAAAACGCAATGAATTGAGTTGGGCGACCGGACGAGCGCCCATGGTGAAAATATCGCGGTTAATCCCTCCTACCCCTGTTGCAGCGCCTTGATAAGGTTCAATGGCGGAAGGGTGATTGTGTGATTCAATTTTGAAGGCACATGCCAATCCATCACCAATATCAACCAATCCGGCGTTTTCCTCACCTGCTTTGGCCAGCATGTGGGGTCCTTCACGGGGCAAGGTTTTCAACCAAGTGATGGAGTTCTTATAAGAACAATGTTCAGACCACATCACTGAATAAATACTCAATTCAGTGAAATTCGGGGTTCTACCCAGAATGACACAGATCTTATCAAACTCATCAGGTAGGAGACCAAGTTTTTTAGCGGTATCAACACCAACAGTTGAGGTCTGGGTTTCAGCGGACATAAATGTCAGGTATAAAATGTTGTATTTTGCACAAAAGTAGTCAATAAAAGCGCTTGGAAAAATTGTCGCCCAACTCCATTCTTGGCTAATTATCAGATGATTGAACTTGACAAACTGATTGGAATTGCTTTAACGTTGGCAATTGCCGCATGGATGATTTTCATCATTTCAAAATGGCGGTTTTTCAAAGAAAGTCGTATCCCAAAGAACTTTTTAATTGCAGCCTTTGTATTGAAGTTGATGGCCGGTTTTATGGTAGGATTTG
>JBMTLM010000278.1:0-3185 GCA_049431185.1 Bacteroidia bacterium
GTCTGGGCCCGCTTTAGCATCGCTCCCTCGATCGTAGAACTCAATATCTGCATCCCGGAAAATTTGATGTCCAAAAATACTAGAACTATCTTGCCCACTTGCCTTGGTTTTAGTCTCCTCACTTGCGGAATTCGCAGTGGCTCCTTCTCGAAATTGTACCGCCGAGGGGAGTTCCATGCCCTTGATACCTTCCTGGCCCGATTTAAGCTCGGCGACGCGCTGTTTGAATTTTGCTGCTTCAGTAGGCGATAGGCCCAAAGATAGGGCCATCGCTTCAGCTTCAGCCTTTGCATTTGCAATCGCATCTCCAGAAATCTGATTACCCGAGAAGACCAAGCAATGGTCAAGATCAGCGATTTGTTGATCAGCTCAGTTCAGTACCAGCTCAAAAGTGACGTTCCTTTCGGTGTTTTCCTGAGTGGCGGAATTGATTCCAGCTTGATTACGGCACAGGCCACCATGCTGTCCAGCATCAAGGTCAATACATTTTCCATTGGCTTTGAAGAAAACAGCCACAATGAATCAGAATATGCCAAGGCTGTCGCCAACTATTTAGGAACCTCTCACCATGAATTCATCATTTCCTACAAGGATGCCTTAAACCTGATCAGCACGATAACCGATACATATGACGAACCCTTTGCCGACTCATCCTGTATGCCAACCATGTTGGTTTCCAAGTTGGCCAGCCAATATGTTCGGGTTACCTTATCAGGGGAAGGTGGAGACGAGCTGTTTTTCGGTTACGGTGCATATCCATGGGCTACACGACTGTCCAACCCGTTGATAAATCTGATTCGCAAGCCTGTTGCTAAAGTCTTGGAGCGGATGCCGTCCCGATATCAGCGGGTAGCTAAGTTACTCGATTACGATAATGAGAGAAGTATCCGAAGCCACATCTTTTCACAGGAGCAATATCTTTTTGCCGAGCAAGAAATCCCCGATTTGTTGCAACACCAAGCGGATATTGAAATATCCGAATCCGAGGCATTCTTTTCTGGAAACTATAAGCGATTGGTAACCGGTTCAGACGTTGAAGGTGGAATAGATGTACAAGAAAGGCGATTAAATGCCATGGAATTGCAAGCCTTATACGATGTAGAGAATTATCTGCAAGATGACTTACTCACCAAGGTCGATCGGGCGAGCATGAAATACTCGATTGAAACCCGCGTACCTTACCTGGATCACAGAATCGTGGAGATGGCTCTAAATATTGCGCCCAATCTCAAATATCGCAATGGCGTATCCAAATACATTCTTAAAAAGGTACTCTACCAATATGTTCCGAAACACCTGTTTGACAAACCGAAACAGGGATTTGCCATCCCTTTGAATAAATGGCTGAAAACATCACTCAAATACCTGATCGACCACTACTTGTCAGAGGAGTGCATCAAAAAGTTCGGAATCCTCAACCATGTTGCTGTGGAAAAAGTCAAGAGCGCCTATTTTTCAGGATCCGAATTCATGTACAATAGGATTTGGCAATTGATTATCCTGCAAATGTGGCTGGAGAAGTATCACTCAGGCGGTAGATAAGCCTTCTCCCTGACTCATTCCCTCAGAGGAGGGTTCCTCTTTTGCCTGCTTTTGTATCATATAGATATACTGAATGATATATAGTGATGCTATGAAAAATGGCAAAACAGGAATCCGATATCGCACCAGGCTACCAAAGTTACTGGTTGAGATTCCCACGGAAAATGCAAAAAACAAACTGAAAATGATTGAAAATGACAACAAGTGGTTTTTGTAAATGATAGGAAATGCGCCCAAAAACTTGGTTTTGAACAACACCTTCAGCGTAAACATCAACATCACAAAACATTCTAAACCTGAAATAAGCATTACCAAGTTATTGGCCTCCCAAATGTATGGCCTGAAGAGTGCCAAATTGATGGCTACGGGAGCCTTAGACAACATACTCGGAACCGTAGCCTCAAATTCACCAATGTCTACGCTATTGCCTTTGTAGTAATCAGCTTTTAAATCGCTATTGGTAATTACGGCTCGATCCAAAACACTGTCAAGTGAATAAAGCCCTAGCAAATCACCCATGTTGGATAACAACAGGTAGCCACTTCCAACTCCCAAGATCAGCAAAAAGGGGCCGGTAAGTGCTTTAATCACCTTGTTCTTCATGCCAATGACCTGCTTGTTGATGATCCAGATGATGGATCCAGGAAGGAGAGCGAAGATGATATATGGCTTAATTTGAAGAATCAGGAAACTTGCCATGAAGATGATTAATGCATTCGAAAAAAACTTTTCTCGTTGAATGAATATCTTGTAGAAGGAATACGTATAGAATCCAATACAGCTTAAGGTTATGGTATCCTTGAGCAAACCAGATCCCCAAAAGAAAACACTTGGAATGAACAGAAATGCTATGGCCATTTCCTTTTTAAGATCAGGGAATTCATTGATAAAAACCTTATACAAACGCCAGTTACCATAAAAAGAAAAAAGTGCAAATATCAAGGTGGTGACTACAAAGCTTCCACCTGCTAAAAATACAATTGGAGCTGCCACACGTACTACGAAAAAAGTAGGTTTGTCTTTATAAATAGGCATTCCCGTTTCAGGACCGAAGTGGACCATGGTTTCGGGAGTTCGACCGTTAAGGATCACATCGATGAATCCCAATGGATTTGAAAAAACCAATTTGGCTACAATGCTACCATCATGAAAATAATTCAGGGTGTCACCACCTCCGTAATAAATGGCATACACAAAGCAGAGCGACAAACCACCAACAATCTTACAATACAACCCCCAGGAAAAATATTTAAACTCGGAATGATGTTCAATCTTGCTATACTTGGATACCCTGGCATATACGATCAACGCCATTAGAAAAAGCGGACCATAAAAGAGATCAATTAAAGAGAAATATTCCATCCGGCTTCTAACTCGACCGCCTCAAATATAGGTATAAGAATATGCCGAGTTTACAATCAGTCAACGATAGAAGGCATTAGGAAACATCAACCACGCTCACGCAAGATTATCATAAAAACAATGTATATGTCTGATTATCTGTTACTTGTGTAGGCAATTGCAATACTACAACTATGACCTATCACAATAAAAGGTATCTTTGTAAGAAATAAAATTCTCAATTATGAAATCCCTATTCAACACTATTGAGTGGACTAGGTGCTTCTCCCGCATTTGGGCAA
>JBMTLM010000279.1:0-3168 GCA_049431185.1 Bacteroidia bacterium
TGTGAAAGGTATTATTCACGTCCGTGACGATTTTCCAATCTTAGTCCCAGTAATGCCTCTACGATTTTGAATTGGATGCTTTGAAATCCAGATGCAGGCCTTAACAGGTTGCGGAAATCCAGGAAGTCCAAGGGGGTCATTGTCTCCATGATGGAAATCTGATGTACGGCGACGTCTAATATCGTGGAAACACGCTTCAGCCGGTGTACGGCTTTGTACAGGTCCGGATCATTGTCATTGATGGTGTTTTTATGGAATATACCATGAACGGAATTCAATTCGTAAATGATTTGCTTGAACCAAAGCTCATATGCCTGGTGAATGATGATGAATAACATTTCATCATGTGCCTCATCACCTTCTTTGTCACTTTCCGGCGCCTGAGCGTTCAGGATCTTATCTAGTTGTAGGTATTCTCCGTAGTAAACATCTTTTCTCATGGGAGGCTTTGTTTTGACGAATGGGCAAATTTAGGTATTATTAAGGCTGTGCAATAGCCGATTTCCTGTTGGAAATGGCATACAGTCCGATAAAGGTGATGAGCCCATTGATGATGATCATCTCAAATCCGAATTTATAACCTCCCAACAGGGCGGGAGCCTTATCGGCAATCAGCCAAGCAACAGCTGGTGCTAGTACGCAGATTACGGGTGAAAGCCGATCCCTTAATCTCCTTTTGGTTAATAGTCCAAAGGCAAATAGTCCAAGCAGTGGCCCATAAGTGAATCCGGCCACTTTGAACAGGTTCCGGATAACGGCATCGTCATTGATCACCCTGAACAAAACAATCACCAGTAATAAAATTACAGCGAAGGAGATGTGAACAACATATCGTGTTTTCTTAAGGGACTCCTCGGTAACCCCCTTTTTCTTGTTCAACTTGAGGAAGTCGTAGCAAACAGCCGTGGTCAAGGCCGTCAATGCACCATCCGCACTGGGATAGGCGGCTGAAATAAGCCCAATGATGAAAAGTAGGCCGGTAACCGTTCCGAGATGGTTTAGCGCAATGTTGGGGAATAAATCATCGGTATGCTTGGGGTTGATCTCGATTCCGTATTGCATGGCGTAGTACACCAGTGCCGCACCGAGCATCAAAAAGAAGAAATTGATAACCACCAACACGGCTGAAAAAGTGAACATGTTCTTTTGCGCTTCACCGATGTTTTTGCAGCTCAGGTTTTTTTGCATCATCTCCTGGTCCAATCCGGTCATGGCGATGGCAATGAACATGCCTCCGAGAAAGTTCTTCCAGAAAAAGTTGGGAGAAAGATAATCGGTCACCATGATGTTGGAGATGTCCTCGGACCACAGTTTGGAAGTCAGTGCCCCCAATGAAAGACCCAGTTCGTCGCTGATTAAAAAAATGCTGACCACGACTGTGATGAGCATGAAGGTGGTTTGTAAAGTGTCGGTCCATACGATGGTTTTCACCCCGCCTTTGTAGGTATAAAGCAGGATCAGCGCCATGAAAGTACCCACTGTCACAACAAATGGCACGCCCCAGGCATCGAATACAAAAGTCTGTAGGACATTGATCACAATGTATAGCCTGAATGCAGCACCTATGGTTCTGGAAAGTATGAAGAAAAACGAGCCTGTCAGATAGGTGTTGTTGCCGAACCGTTCCTCCAGATACGTGTAAATGGATGTCAGGTTCATTCGGTAGTAGACCGGCATCAACACCAATGCGATCACTGCGTATCCAAAAAGATATCCAAAAACCACTTGCATATAACTGAACTGCGTGGTGGCAACGGCTCCCGGCACCGACATGAAAGTGACTCCCGAAAGGCTTGCACCAATCATCCCGTAGGCTACTACATACCAGGTGGAGGATTTGTTGCCAATGAAATAGGATTCATTATCTGCATTCCTGCTCGTATACCAAACGACTAGGAACAGGAGCGCGCTATAAGCGGCTACAACGGTTAGAATGAGTGCAGGAGTCATCGGATTATGCTTTTTGCAAAGCAAATGCAAAGCAGTTTATGAAATCACGGTATTGGCATGGAGTTTTGCACATCCACAGGTTATTTGGAATCACCTTGTTTTCAATATATTTGTATTCAACTAAAAAAGTGCAGAACTACCCATCCAAATTGCTTGAATCGGCTGTGAATGAGTTCAGCCGCCTGCCCGGAATCGGCCGTAAAACCGCTTTACGGTTGGTCCTCAATATGCTCAGGCGGCCGCTTTCGGATTCTGAACGATTTGCTGAGGCTTTGGTGAAATTGCGCAGTGAGGTGTGTTATTGTAAGTCCTGTTACAACATATCAGAGCGAGAGATTTGTTCCATTTGTGAAGATGCCAAGCGCGATCGGTCTTTGGTCATGGTGGTCGAGGACATTCGAGATGTGTTGGCTGTTGAGAATACTTCGCAATACCGGGGCCTCTACCACGTTTTGGGTGGGATTCTGAGTCCCGTAGATGGAATCGGTCCCGAGCAATTGAATATCCATCAGCTTGTTCAAAGAGTTGAATCCGGGGAAATAAGGGAAATCATCATGGCCTTAAGCACTACCATGGAAGGCGACACCACCGTTTTTTACATCTATAAAAAGTTATTACCGTTTCAACTAACGGTTACTACGATTGCGAGGGGTGTCGCCATCGGTGGCGAAATCGAGTATGCGGATGAGGTTACCTTGGGTCGATCCATTTTGAACCGCACTCCCTACGATAACGCTTTTATCCGATAGTGGCATGCAGTTGTCGGTGGTAATTGTCAATTACAACGTTAAGCATTTCCTGGAGCAATGCCTTTTGTCTGTTCGCAAAGCGGTCCATGGTTTGGAGGCGGAGGTATTTGTGGTAGACAACCAATCTACCGATGGGTCTGTGGAAATGGTTCAAACAAAATTTCCGGAGGTCAAGCTCATTGCAAACAATGACAACCTTGGTTTTTCCAAAGCCAATAATCAGGCCATTCGGCTGTCCAAAGGTAAGTACGTACTGTTGCTCAACCCTGATACGGTGGTCGAGGAGGACACCTTTTCCAAGTGCGTCGCCTTTATGGATCAACATCCGGATGCTGGAGGCTTGGGCGTTAAGATGATTGATGGGAAGGGGAATTTTCTTCCTGAATCAAAGCGCTCCTTGCCTACACCGAAGGTGGCTTTTTGGAAAATTGCCGGTTTTGCTTCCATGTTTCCTAAATCCAAGACCTTC
>JBMTLM010000280.1:0-3161 GCA_049431185.1 Bacteroidia bacterium
AACGCATCTACCGTTCTTTGGAAGAATGTGAGACGTGGGAGCAAATCATTGAAACCATTGCTGCCGGATTGAAGCCCTACCTCAAAAAGCTGAAGCGACCTGTTACATACGATGACATGGCTGGTTTGACAGAATTAAAGATCAAGCGCATTTCAAAGTTTGATAGTAATAAAGCTGAAGAGAAAATCCTAGGTATCGAGGCTGAGTTGGATCAAATCAACAATGATCTGGCTAACCTTAAAAACTATGCTGTTGCATATTTCAAGGAACTCTTGAAGAAGTATGGCAAGGGTCGTGAACGTCGCACACAAATATCATCTTTTGAGGCGATTGTGGCTTCCAAAGTGATAGCCAATAATCAAAAGCTTTATGTGAACCGTGCTGAAGGTTTTGCAGGATTCGGCATGCGTCGCGATGAATACGTTTGTGATTGTTCCGACATGGATGATGTGATAGCACTCAGCGGCGATGGTAAATTCACCGTGGTACGGATTGATGAAAAGTCTTATATGGGTAAGGATATCCGTCATGTGGCGTTGTTTGAGAAAAATGATGACCGAACGGTTTACAACATGATTTACCAGGATGGTCCTAGAGGTGACATCATGGTGAAGCGTTTTACCATATCCGGAGTAACCCGCGAAAAATTTTATGACCTCACCAAAGGCACCGAGGGTTCTAAGGTTTTGTATTTGGGAGTTACCAGTGTGGATAAACCTCCTGTGGTGCAGATTCAGTTACGTCCCAGGCCCAAACTGAAGAATCTGAACATCGATGTCAACTTTGCTGAAGTGCTTGTCAAAAACAGGTCCGCTGTTGGTAACATCGTAACCAAATTCGCGGTAGCCAAGCTCCGTGTGACGAATCCAGGAACACCGCCATCCGCCTCCAGTCCCTCCGCCAATTCAACTAGCGATGTTCCCGCATCCGATAAAAAGTCAGAAGACCCCAAGGCCAAGAACCCCAAATCCCAAATAAAGCTTGAATTCTAGTTTTTCAGGCAATGACGGACGATGTCAAGTTCGTTTAAGGGTTATTCAGGAGATTATTTCTTCCTATCATGGCGGAGAGCCACTGCACCGTTTCCTGGCCTCGCATTTCAAGAAAAACCATGGTTTTGGTTCTAAGGATCGGCGACTATACCGTAAGTGGGTGTATGCCTGGTATCGATTGGGTCAGGCATTGTCTGATTCAACTTTTGAGCATCGACTCCTGATCGCTTACTACCTGGTTAACGGATTGGATGATGAGTTGTCCGTTTTTCTTAACGATAAACACTCACTCAGCCTCTCCAACGACAATGATTTTTTTACACGGGTTAAACGGGTCAAGTCTACTATTGGACAAGAGGCCCTTGGAAACATTTTTTCTTTTGAATCTGGATTGTCGATTGGTATCGACAAGAGCCGATTGATCGAATCTCATCTGCAGCAGCCGGATGTTTTCTTAAGGGTTCGAATGGGTGCAGAGGAACGCGTTGCCAGTGAATTTTCGAAATTGGGCCTTTCATTTTCAAAAACAGATTTAGATCATTGTTGGCGTATAACAACAGGAAGTCATTTGCAAGAAACCTCTTCGTGGAAAAACGGATTATTTGAGGTTCAGGATTACAATTCTCAAATGGTATGTCAAAAGATCCCAATGAAACCTAACGAGCATTGGTGGGATGCATGTAGTGGGGCAGGTGGGAAAACGCTTTTTTTGGCTGATCATGTTTCTGGAGTATCTATATTTTGTTCAGATATCCGTGAGCGGATTTTAGAGCAGTTGATACAACGCTTGAGGCGAAACCACATACACGGAGTTACCACTTCAGTATTGGATGCTTTAACCAGCTTACCACATGGAAAAATGTTTGATGGCATCTTGGTTGATGCGCCATGTTCTGGATCAGGCACTTGGACACGAAACCCTGAAAACCTTGTTTTTTTTGATGAAAGTACACTGAAGGGCTTTGCCAATCGTCAGTTACATATGCTGCAGAATACTTCACAGGCGTTGAAGCCAGGGGGATATTTGACCTATATTACTTGTTCACTTTTCACAATTGAAAATGAAGGGGTTGTGTCTAGTTTTTTGTTAAACAAAGGGTATGATTTGGTTGTTCAAGAAATGTTACCTGGTTACCTGCTTGGCTCCGATAGTTTGTTCATTGCCGTTTTTAAAAAAAATAATTGATTTTCATTAAACCTTTCGTCAGAAAGGCTGTCGCAAAAATTCCATGTATCAGCCACATGGCTCCGCTGATTAAATCCTTACCTTTGAATACGTTAAATTCCTTCATTATGAAAAAATATTTTATCGCCTTGATCCTGTTGGCGACCTTCAGTAATTCTTTTTCTCAAAATTATAACCTGACGCTGCGTTCGACTTTGTCTTACGGTGTATCGCTGTCAAACATTGGCGGATATGTGGATGGGCAAGGAAATGAATATGCCTTAGTCGGTTATTATGAAGGCTTATCGATTGTAAACGTTACTGACCCTGATAACCCTTTCATTGCATTTACGGTCAATGGTCCGCAGTCAGATTGGCGTGAAGTAAAAACATGGAGCACTTACGCCTATGTTACCACTGAGGGTGGTAATTCTGGTTTACAAATCATTGACCTCTCTAATCTACCCACATCTATCAATTCCAAATATTGGAAGGGTACTGGAGCTATCAATAACCAATTAGAGACTATTCACGCACTTCATATCGATCAAGGCTATGCTTATCTTTTCGGTAGTAATTTGTTCAGTGGGGAAGCTGTTATTGCCAACTTGGCTGATCCATGGAATCCTGTTTACGTAGGTAGAACGCCCTCGCCCGACGAATACATTCATGATGGATATGTACGCAATGACACCTTGTGGGCCGGGCATATCTATGGTGGATACTTCGCGGTGTACGATGTTTCAAATAAGGCCAATCCGGTCAAGCTTGCCCAGCAGACAACGCCAAACAACTTTACGCACAACACTTGGCTCAATGATGCCGGTACCGTATTGTTCACCACTGATGAAACCCAAGACTCCTACCTGGCTTCTTACGACATCACCGACCTCAACAATATCACTGAGTTGGATCGTTTCCAGGTTACTCCTGGTTCCCAGTCCATTGTTCACAATACCCATATCTTGAATGACTACGCAGTTACCTCTTGGTATAAGGATGGC
>JBMTLM010000281.1:0-3156 GCA_049431185.1 Bacteroidia bacterium
AGCAAGAAGTGATCAGTAAAAACATGTTGAATGTTGACTTGGGAAAGGACTTTCCGAACAACGAGAACATCATGCTTTTCAAAGGCGACACCCTGCAGATGTCGAAATACTTCATCAGCTACACCGGCAAAGAAAAACAAGGTGTGAATGTGTATTACAACATCGAGTATTTCACGGCTGATTTCGAAAACGGGCGACTACAACCGGCCTTTACGCTGCAACCCAGGATTCAGCTGAACCCGCGCATGGGCAATGTTGCCGAGCCAAGTACGCGGCGTTTCTTCGACCGAGACATCTACACCCATATCACCTACGCCGATATGGAGAGCCTCGAAAAACCTGAAGGTGCAGGCGAATACCTGGAGGCCAAGGAAGACACGATGACCACTGGTGACACCATCTCGACCAGCAACTCATTGATCACATTCAAAGGTCTATCGCAGGAAGTAGACCGCTCATCCTTGGGCTTGGGTGAAAAGGATGTGGCTGTGGCTGCCATGCTGGAGATCATTGATGTGAACAACAAAAAGCGCGAAACCAAACCGCTGTTCATCATCCGTTGACAAACCGTGGTATCCAAGGAAACGTATGTGGAGGATTTGGGGTTGAAAATCTCCTTCACAAGAATCAATCCCGATGATGGTAGCGTAGTGATATCCGTTGCTGAAAAGAAAGACAACAAGCGCGAGTTCATCATCATGAAAGCAATTGTGTTCCCCTACATCAATGTGTTGTGGACAGGTTGCATTTTATTGGTGATCGGATCGCTGATGGCCGTTAGAAAACGGTTCCGCGACCTGCGCAGGTCCAGCAAGCACACCGACCCTTCATGAGGATATTCGTCATAGGCTCCGGTAGGATGGCCAATGCCTTGGCCCCTGCCCTACTGCGTGCCGGACACCACATCACCGGGATCCATTCCCGAAATCAAAAAACAGGCACCTCCCTCTCAAAGTATTTGCGATGCGCTTTTTTCGAATCGTTGCAGATACCTAAAGAAACGGAACTCATCATTGTGGCCGTTAACGATGATGCCACCAAAACCGTAGCCTCACGCCTTCCCAAAAGCAAGGCCATAATAGTGCACACCTCCGGCAGCGTGGACATGAGCGCGTTGGGGCGCAAAAAATCCGCTGGCGTATTTTATCCGTTGGAAACCATGAGCGGCAAACGGCGTGTTGCCTTCCGTAAAATCCCCGTTTGTGTGGAAGCCTCTGACGAGAAAACCTTGATCAGCCTACTGTATTTAGCGCATTCGCTTTCGGAGCATGTTTACGTGCTGGATTCCGAAAAACGCAAGGCGCTGCATGTGGCAGCGATTTTCACGAACAATTTCACCAATCATCTCTTAGGATTGGCATCAGAAATATCCAGCCAAGAAGGAGTTCCCTTTCGCATATTGGAGCAATTGGCCCTCACCACCATTAAAAACGCATTTCAAAACCATCCCAGGCAGGTACAAACGGGACCGGCCCGACGTGGTGATCAGAAAACCATCGATCGGCATTTGGCCTATTTGAAAAAACAACCTCAAGCCCGGGAGCTGTATGCAATGATCAGCAAACAGATCGTTGCTGTTCATAAGAAAGGCAAGCCCCAAAGCGGCCATTAAGCCTTTTTTCATATCCTTGCGATATGGATGGCAATTTCAAAGAACGACTCAACAAAGTAACCACTTTCATCTTCGATGTGGATGGTGTTTTAACCGACGGATCCTTGTTGGTGATGCCCGATGGCGAGTTTTTGCGCCGCATGAGCATCCGGGATGGTTACGCCATGCAGTTGGCCATCAAAGCAGGCTACCGCATGGCCATCATTTCAGGTGGTCACTCTTCCGGTGTGCCGGTTCGACTGAAAAGACTCGGCATTCAAGAAGTGCACATGGGAGTCAGTGATAAATTGCAGGTATTGAAGGACGTGTTGGAACGATTTGGCTCCCAACCGGAGGAAGTGGTGGTGATGGGTGATGACATGCCGGACATGCCGATGCTCAAGCATTGCGGTGTTCCTTGCTGCCCTAACGATGCTGCCGCTGATATCCGCGCGGCAAGCATTTATGTTTCGCCAACGAATGGTGGACACGGTTGCGTGCGAGACGTGGTGGAACAGGTCCTCAGACTCCACGGCAAATGGCAATAAGGTTTTGGGATACCCTTGTGGCGCTACTCCAAGTGATGCGAGTGGGCAACCTGCTAATGCTTAGCACCGCATTACTGTTGATGCGACATACCCTCATCTTACCTATTCTTGAAATTTACGGCACCACCAGTTCTTTGAGCGATTCCAAATTCAATTGGCTCACCTTGGCGATTGTGCTTACGGCAGCCTCAGGGTATCTGATCAATAACCTCATGGATGTGGGAGTGGATGATGCCAATGGTCAAAAGCGCGGCTTACAAACCATCGGCATTTCAAGGGCCAGATTCCTTTATTACCTATTTACCATCGGTGCTGTGGTTTCCGCATTCGTGGTAGGCGACGGCTCCGTCAAATCGAGACCGTTTCTCGCCACTGCCGCCAGTTGCGGATTGCTCTACTTCTATTCGGTTGACTACAAGAAAATCCCCTTGTTGGGTAATGTGGTGATTGCCGTACTTACCGCATTCGCCATTGGCATGCCGTTGTTTTGTGATGAATCAGCCGCCGACAATGAACCTTTGAAGCTATTTGTCATCGGATATGCATCCTTCGCGTTTATGTTGAGTTTGATTCGAGAAATGATTAAAAGCTGCGAGGATCTCGAAGGTGATGCGGCATACGGCATTCGCACCCTTGCCGTGACAGCAGGTACCCGAGCCACGTCCATCATCGCTGCGGCGCTATCCGTTTTGACTTTTGGAATCATTGGAAGCATCCAATATCTTACCTCTCAATGGGAAAACCTCTACTCCTTCCTGTTCGTTACCTTGCTGGTGCAACTACCGATCTTGTTACTGTGTGTGTTATTGTTCAAGCATCATGACAAGCGAGGATTTCACCGACTGTCCTTGCTCACCAAGTTCATCATGGTCACCGGATTATTGACCATGGTGGTATTCTTCCTGGCATCCTGAAACCATCCGCCTTGTTAAAAATTGATAAACCCTTGATCCTGGCATCGGCTTCGCCGAGACGTCAAGAGTTGCTTGCCAACGCGGGTATTGACTTCACCGTTTT